>NZ_JBFAOJ010000024.1:0-109602 GCF_040675205.1 Streptosporangium sp. NPDC049644
CCGCTCGCCCTGCGGGGGGTGCGCTACCGCCCCTCCAGCGCGTCGAAGCTGCTCAGCCGCAACCTCTACGTCTACGGACTGGGCGGCATCGTCGCGCCCTTCATCGGCATCAAGCTGATAGACCTTCTCATCCACCTCCTTCCGGGAATGTCGTAAATGAAACACATGCCCATCTGGATGCACAGGTATCTCGCCGCGCTCCGCGCGCTGCTCGTCCTGACCCTGCTCACCGGTGCCCTCTACCCGCTGGTGGTCACCGGCATCGCTCGGCTCGCCTTCCATGACGGGGCCAACGGTTCCCTCGTGGAGAAGGACGGACGGGAGGTGGGCAGCGCGCTCGTCGGCCAGAACTTCACGGACGCCGCGGGCAGGCCCGTCGGGAGGTACTTCCAGAGCCGGCCGTCCATGGCCGGCGACGGCTACGACATGCTCTCCACCGCCGCGAGCAACCTGGGACCCGAGGACGTCGTGGACGTCCTGCCCGTTCCGGGTGCCGGGGGCGAGGGCAGGCGGAGCCTGCTCACCCAGGTCTGCGCCCGCTCCAGGGCCGTCGGGGAACTGGAGGGCGTCAGCGGTGCCCGGCCGTACTGCACGCCCGACGGCGTCGGTGCCGTGCTGAAGGTCTTCCCGGCGGCAGGCACCCCGACCAGGGCCGTCAGCGTCAACCAGGCCTGCCCCGCGCCCCCGTTCGTCGCCGAGTACCGTGGTGTCAGGGTCGAGTGCGGTAGACCCGGCGAGAGCTACGCGGCCGGCCGCACCGTTCCGGTCCGCGGTACGACGGTCCGGGCGGTCGTGCCCGCCGACGCGGTCACCGCCAGCGGCTCCGGCCTTGACCCGGACATCTCGGTCCCCTACGCCGAACTCCAGGCGGCCCGCGTGGCCAGGGAGCGCGGAGTACCCGTGGAGAGGGTCAGGCGGCTGATCGCGGAGAACACCACGGGCCGCTTCCTCGGCTTCATGGGCGAACCGGCGGTGAACGTCCTCGCGCTCAATCTGGCGCTCGACGGAGGCTGACCTCCGCCCCGGGGCCAGGGACCGGGGTCTCCACACTCAAGGAGATGTGATGAACGTAAGACGGGGGCGGCTGCGGGTCTACCTCGGAGCCGCCCCGGGGGTCGGCAAGACCTACATGATGCTCTCCGAGGGCCACCGCCGCCTCACCAGAGGCACCGACGTGGTCGTGGGCCTCGTCGAGACCTACGACCGTCCCCGTACCGCGGAACTGCTCGAGGGCCTGGAGGTCGTCCCGCGCAGGAGCATGGACCACCGCGGGTGCACGTTCACCGAACTCGACGTGGACGCCGTCATCGCCAGGAGGCCCAAGGTCGCGCTGATCGACGAGCTGGCCCACACCAACGTCCCAGGCTCGCGCAACACCAAGCGCTGGCAGGACGTCGAGGAGATCCTCGACGCGGGCATCGACGTCATCTCCACGGTCAACATCCAGCACCTGGAGTCGCTCAACGACGTGGTCGAGGAGATCACCGGGGTGGTCCAGCGCGAGACGATGCCCGACGAGGTGGTGCGCCGAGCCGACCAGGTGGAGTTGGTGGACATGGCCCCGGAGGCGCTGCGCCGCCGGATGGCGCACGGCAACGTCTACGCGCCGGAGAAGGTCGACGCGGCGCTGTCGAACTACTTCAGGGTCGGCAACCTGACCGCGCTGCGTGAGCTGGCCCTGCTGTGGGTCGCGGGCAAGGTCGACGAGCAGCTCGACCGCTACCGCGCCGAGCACGGCATCTCCGGCACCTGGGAGGCACGGGAGCGCGTCGTGGTCGCGCTGACCGGCGGCCCGGAAGGCGACACGCTGGTGCGCCGGGCGGCCAGGGTCGCGGCCAGGAGCAAGGGGGCCGACCTGCTGGCCGTGCACGTCACACGCGCCGACGCGCTGGCCGGAGTGGATCCGGCGAGCATGGTCCGCCAGCGCACGCTGGTGGAGGACCTGGGCGGCACCTACCACCAGGTCGTCGGCGACGACATCCCGCGCGCCCTGCTCGACTTCGCGCGCGGCGTCAACGCCACCCAGCTGGTGCTGGGGGCGTCCCGGCGCGGCAGGTTCGCCCAGATCCTCTCCCGGGGGGTCGGGGTGACCACGATCGCGCAGTCGGGGTCCATAGACGTTCACATGGTCACCCACGAGGAGATGAAGAAAGGGCGCGACCGAGCCCCGTCGCGGGCCGCGCTGACCCGCCCCAGGCGGGTGACCGGCTGGGTCCTCGCGATGCTCGGGCTGCCGGTCCTGGCGTTGGGACTGCGCCTGCTCCGCGACGGGGTGAACCTGCCGAGCGACATACTGCTCTTCCTGCTCACGGTGATCGTGGTCGCCCTGGTGGGCGGCATGTGGCCGGCCGTCACCGCGGCCGTGTTCGGCTTCCTGCTGCTCAACTACTTCTTCACGGAGCCGCTCGCCGGCTTCACCGTCGCGGACCCGGAGAATCTGTTCGCGCTGAGCGTCTACGTGCTGGTGGCCGTCATGGTGAGCGCCGTCGTCGACCTCGCCGCCCGCAGGACCAGGGAGGCGGCCCGCGCCCGTGCCGACGCGGAGATCCTCTCCACCCTGGCGGGACACGTGCTCCGCGGCGAGCACGTGCTCGCCTCGCTGCTCGCCCGGCTGAGGGAGACCTTCGGGCTGTCCTCGGTCACCCTGCTGGAACGTACCGGAGAGCCGGTGCCCGAGGACCAGGCCGACCCCGAGGCGTGGCGGATCGTCGCCGCCGCCGGCGTCGACGTGCCCTGCACCTCGCCCGGCGCCGCGGACACCGACGTGGTCATCGACGAGCGGCTCGTCCTCGCCGTACGGGGCAGGCTGCTGGAGGCCTCCGACCGGCGGGTGCTGGAGGCTTTCGCCGCCGAGGCGGCCGTTGCCCTGCGGCAGGACCGGCTGGAGGAGGAGGCGGAGCAGGTCAGGCCGCTGGCCGAGGCCGACAGGATGCGCACCGCGTTGCTCGCCGCGGTCAGCCATGATCTGCGCACCCCGCTCGCCTCGGCGAGGGCGGCCGTGGAGGGACTGCGGGCCACCGACGTCGACTGGTCCCCGGAGGACAGGGCGGAGCTGCTGGCCACCGCCGACGAGTCCCTGGTCAAGCTGGACCGCCTGGTCGCCAACCTGCTCGACATGAGCCGGCTGCAGGCGGGGGTGCTCGGGGTGGCTCTGGAGGCGACCGCGCTGGAGGAGATCGTGCCGCGCGCCATCGACGATCTCGGCGAGCTGTCCCGGCGGATCGAGGGCGACGTCTCCGCCGAGCTGCCCGAGATCGTCGCCGACCAGGTGCTGCTGGAACGCATCCTGGTCAACCTCATGTCGAACGCCGTCCGCTACAGCCCCGGGGACGTGAAGGTCCTCGTCACGGCCAGCAGGCACGGCGACCACGTGGAGATCCGCGTCGTCGACCGCGGTACGGGCATACCGCCCGAGGCCTACGACCGGATCTTCATGCCCTTCCAGCGGCTCGGTGACCGCGACAACCACACCGGTGTCGGCCTGGGCCTCGCGCTCTCCCGGGGGCTCGCCGAGGCGATGGGCGGCACGCTGCTGCCTGAGGAGACGCCCGGGGGCGGTCTCACCATGGTCCTGACACTTCCCGTCTCCCCGGGCCCGCGGGCGCCCCTCGCCGAGGAGGGCCCGTGACCCGCTTCCCGGCCGCCGCGGGCCGATCACCCGACAAGGTCGGGGTGATCGGCCCGCGGCCGGGTCGGCGTACCGCTACAGCGGGTCGGCGCCGTTCGTCTGGGGCTGGTTCGACCAGGCGAGCTGCTCGTTCCTGCGCAACTCCTCCTCGGTGGTCTGCTCCACCCTGGCCATGGCCCAGCGCAGGATCGGCGGTGCCATGAGGGAGGTCACGATCGCCACCAGCACCACGATCGTGTAGACCTCGACGCTGAGGATGCCCAGCCGCAGGCCCACCATGGCCACGACCACCTCGATGACGCCCCGCGCGTTGAGCCCGGCGCCCAGGGCCAGTGCCTCCCATCGGTTGAGCCTGCTGGCGCGTGCTCCGGCGTAGGCTCCGAGGAATTTGCCGACGATCGCCACGACCAGGATGGCGAGCCCGGCGAGCAGCACCATCGGGTCGGCCAGGGACGTCAGGTCCATGCGCAGTCCGGCGGTGGCGAAGAAGATCGGTGCGAAGCCGGAGAGCACCACCGTGCGCAGCGGGGCGAGCCGCGACGGTTCGACGCCGCCCGCGGTGCCGATCAGCATGCCGCAGACGAAGGCGCCGAAGACCGCCTCCAGGCCCATCGCGTGCGTGGCGGCCGAGGCGAGCAGGATCAGCACGGCCGCGGTCGCGACGGACGCGCCGGAGTCCTCGTCCCGGGAGGTGAGCCGGAACGAGTGCCGCACGAGGGGGCGGCCCAGGGTGAGCGCGAAGGCCACGACCGCCAGCAGGCAGGCCAGCGAGACCAGCACGCTCCCCGCGCGCAGGCCGGTGGTGGCCATGGCCGACACGATCGACAGCATGAACCAGCCGAACGCGTCGTCGATCATGCCCGCGGTGAGCGTGAGCTGCCCGATGTTGCGGTGGAGCAGCCCCATGTCCATCAGGGTCTTGGCGATGACCGGGATGGCGCTGACGCACATCGCGACGCCGAGGAAGAGCGCGAAGACCAGCGGCTCGGTTCCGGTGGGGATGAGCGTGGCCGGGAGCAGGAATCCGGCGCCGATGCCGAAGGCGAGCGGCACCAGCAAGCCGCCGATGCTGACTCCGGCCGCCGTCGCGCCCCTGCGCCGGACCATCCCCATGTCCATGTGGATGCCGGTGATGCCGACGAGCAGTAGCACGCCGATCTGCCCGACCGCGTCGAGCAGGTGGAACTGGGCGCTGTCCTGCGGGAACAGCCAGGTGGACAGGCCGGGCGCGACATGGGCGAGGAAGGAGGGCCCCAGGACCACCCCGACGAACAGTTCACCGACGACTGCGGGCATGCCGAGTCGCCCGGCCAGGCGGCCGAAGGTGAGGGCGAGCAGCAGGAGCAGTCCCACCTGCAGCAAGAAGACGAGTAGTTGATGTGCGGCGATCGGCGCCACTGGCGCCGCGAGCGTGACGAGCACGACAGACCCCTCCGGTTTTCGAGGTGCCGCCCCCTCTCCCCAGTCAGGACGACACAGTGCAGAGCTTGGCAAAGCAAAGATCGGCAATCAACTCTTGAAGAGCCGCCCAAAATATGCGGCAGTACCTGTGCCGCGAATTTGTGAGAGGTATCGCCTGACTGATCACGCTTCACCTGCCGGTTCCGGTGAAGGTGTGGTGGGGCTCGGCCGCCTGGGGCGGATCGGAGCCCTCTGAGACGGTCGGGACCGGGTCAGGGGCGGTGTCCCGTCTCCGGGTCCCCGGCATCCGGCTCCGCGGGGATGCGGGCCAGCCGCCGCACGGCTCGCAGGCCCTCGGCGGTGCCCGGCCAGTGCCGGGTGAGAGCCGCCTCGCCCGAGTGCCTGACCACCGAGCGCAGGACGAGGGCGACGACGATCGCGTCGTCGGCGTAGCCGAGGACCGGGACGAAGTCGGGGACCAGGTCGAAGGGCATGGCGAGATAGCCGAGGAGCAGCCACAGCCTGACGCGGACGCCGCGCGGCAGGGAGCCGTCCCTGGCCAGGCGGGGGATGAGCCGGAGCAGGTCGGGGAGCAGCCGCAGCGCCTCGCCGAGCGCGTTGCCGCGAGGACGCGCGACCGCCAGGGCGGTGACGAGAGCCAGCCACAGCAGGACCAGCCCGGTCAGCGCGCCGAGCAGGGTGGCAACCCAGGTGTTCACCGTCGGCTCCTCCGTGTGGGGTGCCCCGCTTTTCCGGCGGGGGAGTGCGGCACCTCGGGGGCGCGGGGGGTGTCCCACAGCCGAGAATAATTCACAGTTAACCTGTAGAGATAGTAGATTAATCGGCACCGACCCACATGAGGCCATCTGGAGACGCACTGTCGGGGGGCTGCCTGATGCACGTCACGGCGCGGAGCGACTACGCCCTGAGAGCGATGCTGGTCATCGCGCTGAGCGATCCCGCCCCCGTCAAGTCGGAGACGATGGCCCAGACGCAGGGGATCCCGGCGAGTTTCCTGCGCGGCATTCTGACCGACCTGCGCCGTGCCGACCTCGTCTTCGCCCAGCGGGGCCACGAGGGCGGCTTCACGCTCACCAGGCCGCCGGTGGACATCTCGGTCGGAGACGTCCTGCGTGCCGTCGGCGGCGAGCTGACCTCGGTGCGGGGTCTGCCGACCGGGGACGTGGCCTACTTCGGAGAGGCGGTGCGACTGCGCACGGTGTGGCTGAACATCGAGACCTCGATAAACGCCATCGTCGACACCGTCAGCCTGGCCGCGCTCCTGTCGCCGGTGGCCGAGAACGGCAGGCGGCGCGGATCCTGACAGCGGATGTCGACCGAACTGACGACCTGTGTGAGACGAAGATGTCCACGACCTGAGACACCTTGCGCGAAACGTGACTTGACGTCGCCGTGAAGTTCAATAACCATGTTTCCTATCAACATAGTAGGGAAAATGGGAAGGAGGCGTCGTGCGTGCGCTCATCCTCTTAGGCCTGGTCGGCTTCGCGGCGCAGCTCGTCGACGGCAGCCTCGGCATGGCCTACGGTGTCACCTCGACGACGCTGCTCCTGGCCATCGGCACCAACCCCGCCGCCGCCTCGGCCACCATCCACCTCGCCGAGATCGGCACGACCCTCGCCTCCGGCGTGTCCCACTGGCGCTTCGACAACATCGACTGGAAGGTCGTCGCCAAGATAGGTCTCCCCGGCGCCGTCGGCGCGTTCGCGGGAGCCACCTTCCTGTCCGGCCTCTCCACCGAGGTCGCCGCCCCGGTCATGTCGATCATCCTGCTCGCGCTGGGTGTCTACGTCCTGGTCCGCTTCACGGCCTTCGGCCTGCCACGCGGCAACCTGGGCAAGCCGTTGCGCAAGCGCTTCCTCGCCCCCCTCGGCCTGGTCGCCGGATTCATCGACGCCACCGGCGGTGGCGGCTGGGGTCCGGTCGGCACCCCGGCGATCCTGGCCAGCGGCCGCCTGGCGCCGCGCAAGGTGATCGGTTCCATCGACGCCAGTGAGTTCCTGGTCGCCATCGCCGCCAGCATCGGTTTCTTCGTCGGCATCGGCTCGGAGAACATCGACTTCTCCTGGGTGGCCGTCCTGCTGCTCGGCGGCGTCATCGCGGCCCCCATCGCGGCCTGGCTGGTCCGCCACATCCCGCCGCGCATCCTGGGTTCCGCCGTCGGTGGTGTCATCGTCCTGACCAACGTGCGGACCCTGCTGCGCAGTGACTGGGTCGGCGCCTCCGGCGGTGTCCAGACGGTCGCCTACATCACCATCGCCGCCATCTGGGCCGCCGCCATCGCCTACTCGCTCCGTGAGTACCGCCGTGACCGCGACAACGAGCTGGCCGAGGCGGAGTTCGAGCGCTCCGGGGAGCAGGAGACCGCCGGTTCCCCCAGCTGAGCCCGGCGGCGCGAATCCGGCCGTGGTTCCGCGCGAAGGTCCCCTCCCACGGTGAGGGGGCCTTCCGCGTTCCGGGCCCGGGTCGGCCACCGCCGGTGCCGGGAGCCGGGCGAAACCCCGGCGTCGAAGGGCTTCGACCACCGCGGCCCCGCCACGGTGACCACCCGGCGGCGCACGGGCCCGCATCCGCTGGCCGAACCGTTTCGGTGTCCGTAGGGTGACCTGATGCGCGCTCTGATGTGTGAGGAATTGGGGTCGGTCGCGGTCGTCGAGACGGACGTCCCGAGGCCTGCCGACGGCCAGATCGTCATCGCCGTCGAGGCCGCCGGCGTGAACTACGTCGACGGGTTGTTCGTCCACGGCCGCTACCAGATCAAGTTGCCGCCGCCGTTCGTACCGGGCGGTGAGGTCGCCGGCACGGTCAGTGCCGTCGGCCCCGGCGTGACCTGGCCGACGGTGGGAACGCGAGTGGTGGCGGTGTGCGGGCTGGGCGGTTTCGCCGAACAGGTCGTCGTCCCGGCCGCCGGCGTGGTGCGCATCCCCGACACCCTGGACGCGGCCCAGGCGGCGACGTTCGCCCAGAGTCACTGCACGGCCATGTTCGCGTTGCGGGACCGGGGCGGACTGAGCGCGGGGGAGACCGTGCTGGTCCTGGGCGCGGGCGGCGGGGTGGGGCTGGCGGCGGTGCGGGTGGCGACCGCGCTTGGCGCGACGGTCCTGGCCGGGGCGTCGAGTGAGGACAAGCGGCGGGCCGCACGCGCCGCGGGCGCCGTCGCCGTGCTCGACACGAGCGCCCAGAGCCTCAAGGACGCGGCCCGCGAGTTCTCCAACGGCGGGGTCGACCTGGTCTACGACCCGGTGGGCGGCGACCTGGCGGATCCGGCCCTGCGGTCGCTGCGGGTGGGCGGCCGTTATCTGGTGATCGGGTTCGCCTCAGGGGCCATCCCGTCGCTGCCGCTCAACCAGGTGCTGCTGCGCAACCGATCGGTCGTCGGAGTCGACTGGGGCGCCTGGTCGATGTCGGACGCCGACGGTCAGCACGCCCTGCTCACCGAACTCCTGGACCTCGTCGCCGCCGGCCTCCTCACCCCGGCCGCCCCGGCGACCGCCCCGCTGGAGGCCGGCGCGCAGGTCATGGACGACCTCCTGCGACGCCGGGTCACCGGAAAGATCGCCCTCATCCCCTGAGTGCGGAAGCCTCGGGGGAGGGGCGGACGGTCATCGGACGGCGAGACCTCTCTCCTCTTCCGCGGCGACGGGCTCGACCAAGATCTTGGCCGGCCTCGGTGACGACAGCTGTCCCGTCAGGGTGGACAGTCGCCGGTCGAGATCACTCCGACGGGTGTCGTCGGGTAGGCGATCGCGAACGGCGAGCGGTTCGCCGATGTCGCGTTGTGAGGGGGCCTGCTCGATCAGCGGGATCGCCACGGCTTCCGTGTCAGGCGTGGGTCGTACAAAAGGTGGGCCGTCTCCGGGCCTGGTGCGCGCCGATGACCGAGCCGGGAGTTCCCCTGGAGACTCAGGGTACGAGGAGGACGCGGCCGAGTTGGGAGCGGCTTTCCATGATCCGGTGCGCTTCGGCCGCTTCGGCGAGCGACAGCCGGGCGTGCAGTCTGGCGCGTAGTCTCCCCTCGACCGCGTGCCGTGTGACCTGCTCCATGTCCTCGTGTGCTCGCTTCGGCGCGGCGGCGCGCCAGGCGAGCAGCGAGAACCCGGTTACCGATCTCATTGTGAAAAGGCTGGTCAGCGGGATATCGGTCGCCTCGCCGCCGGCCGCTCCGTAGACGACGGCTCGGCCGAGCGGTGCCAGAAGGTCGAGGCTGCGCAGCAGGATGTGGCCGCCGACGGAGTCCAGGACGACGTCGACTCCTCCTGGCGCGGCTTCGCGCACTTGTTCGGGCCAGTCCTCCGCGGAGTAGTCGACGGCCGCGTCGGCGCCGAGCGCGCGGGTGAAGTCCAGTTTGGCGGGGGAGCCGGCCGTGGCGATCACGGTGCCGGCACCGGCGATCCTGGCGAGTTGCACGGCCAGATGGCCGATGCCTCCCGCGGCGGCGTGAACGAGCACGGTCTCGCCGGGCGACAGCCGGGCAGCGTGCAACGTGCCCAGCGCCACGGGGGCGCCCATCGGCAGCATGCTCGCGGTGGCGTCGTCGATTTCCTCCGGTACGGGCACGAGCCACTCGGTGTCGGCGAGGACGTGGTCGGCGAAGGCGTCCTCGGCCAGCGCGGCGACCCGCCGGCCGGTGAGGCCGGGGTCGACGCCCGGTCCCACCGCGTCGACCGTGCCGACCACGTCGCCGGTGAGCACGGCGGGCAGGTCGCGCCGGTAGATCCCGCCGGCGTCCGGTCCCCGGCGGAACTTCACATCGACGAAGTTGGCGCCGATCGCCTCGGCGCGGATGCGCACCTGGCCGGGGCCCGGACTGGGGATCTCTGTCTCCTCCATGGTGAGCACCTCGGGGCCGCCATAGGCGTGGTAACGGATTCGGCGCATGCCGTCCTCCCGCATCGGGGGTAAAGTGGACCTGCGGTCAAGTTTGATACGAACGTACTTGACCGACGGTCCAGTTGTCCATGGGAAAGAGGAGCCGATGATCGAGGAGCGTCGCGAACGTGCTGACGCGGCACGCAACCGTCGCGCCATCCTGCGGGCCACCGAGGATCTTCTCGCCCGGCACCGGCCCGAGCAGATCTCCATGGAACAGGTCGCCGCCGCGGCCGGGGTCGGTAAGGGTACGGTGTTCCACCGTTTCGGCAGCCGGATGGGGCTGATGGTCGCGCTGATGCAGGAGCGGGCCTACGCCCTGGAGGAGGCCGTGGCGAGCGGCCCTCCGCCGCTGGGGCCCGGTGCTCCGCCCGAGGAGCGGCTGATGGCCTTCCTGGACGCGATCGTCGACGTCGTCGGCCGCAACAAGGGGCTCCTCGCGGCGCTTGGCCACGCCGCTACGGCGGCCCCCAGGCCGGAGTGGAAGGAGCACGACGAGCACCGGGGCGAAGGCGACCACCCCGTCTACCGGTTCTGGCACGGCCACACCAGCGCGCTGATCGCCGCGCGACGTCCCGACCTGGACGGAGAGCTGCTGGCGCACATCCTGCTGGGCAGCCTTCAGAGCGAACCGGTCCTGCGGCTGCTGGAGCGCGGAGAGGCACCGCGGCTGGCCGCGTCGCTGCGCGTCACGGCCGCCGGGATGCTCGAGGCCCCCGCCTGAGCTGATCTGTGATGGTCGGAAGCACAGGCGTCACGGCGGCGACGTGCGGGTGCCGTCCACGACGAGGCGGGCACTGTTCATTCGTTCCCCGGTACCTCGAAGTGCTCCGACACGCGTTCGGCCCTGAAGGCGCCGCGCTCGGTCACGATCCGGGTCACCAGGTGCGGGGGAGTGGCGTCGAAGGCCGGGTAGTGGCCGGTGACGCCCTCGCCCGCGGTGCGCCTCCCCAGCACGTGCAGGACCTCGTCGCCGTCCCGCCGTTCGATGACGACGTCGCCGATTCCCGGCGCCCGGGGGTCGGGCGCCGGGATCACCACGTAGTACGGGACGTCGAAGGCGCGGGCGGCCAGCGCCACCCCCAGGGTGCCGACCTTGTTCACCACATGGCCGTCCATCGTCACCCGGTCCGCCGCGGTCAGCGCCACGTCGGCGAGCCCGTCGGCCAGCACCGAGGCGACCATCCCGTCGGTGATCAGGGTGGGCCGGTAGCCCATCTCCACCAGCGTCGGCGCGGTTAGCCGCGCTCCCTGCAGGTAGGGCCGGGTCTCGGTGCAGACGAACTCCAGTCGCTTGCCCGCCTGCTGCGCGGCCTCGACCGTCGCGATCAGATAGGTGTCGGCCCAGCAGTGGGTGAGGACGCGGGCGCCGTCCTCCAGCAGCGTCGCCGCGTGCCTGCCCAGGGCCGCGCTGCTCGCCCGGTAGGCCGCGTCGTGCTCGGTCGCGGCCTGGGTCACGGCCTCCACCAGTTCCGCTCCCGACGCCTCGGGAAGCGGCCCGTCCACGGTGGCGGCCAGGACCGCGTGGACGGCATCGCGGATGTGGTTGTTCGTGGGCCGGGTCGCGATCAGCCGGTCGCCCGCCCCGCGCAGCCGGGCCGCCGCCAGGACCGGCGGTTCGTCACGGGCCTCGCGGGCGGCCAGGACCATCCCGGCGGTCGCCGCGAAGGAGGGGCCGGTGCTCTGGGTGACCATCCGCTCGATGGCCACCGCGACGTCCTCGCTGGTGGCGCAGCGCACCCAGCGGTGTTCGAAGGGATAGACGCGGCGGTCGAGGATCTCCACGGCGTCGTCGGTGATCCTGACGGAGTCGGCGAGGACGGGCCGTCTCCCGGTTGTCTTCATGGGGACCTCCAGCGGTGGGGGACCCGATCACGGTACCGGCGCCGCCTGGCGTCACCGCGATCCGGTCGTGCCCCCGCGCCGCTGCCCTCCGCCGTGCTGTTCGAACGGCGGCCCGCCGCTCGGCGGTACGGTGGCCCAGGCCGGCTTCCTGTCGATCTCGCCCGGTCTGGGCGCGCGAGCCTTTTCACCGGCTGGGCGGCCGGCCGGTGGTTTCCCAGGGCCGGCCACCTGGACGCCGCTGTCGAGCGCCGGGTGTCTACTATCCGATCCGCTTCACGACCTTCGGCCTTCCGCGCGGCAACCTGGGCAAGCCACTGCGCAAGCGCTTTCTCGCGCCCTTCGACCTGATCACCGAATCCGGACGCGGCGTCCCTGGCCCGAGATCACCGGCGATGCGAGGTTCCACCGCGGCGTCGGGTGGGGGGTCAGCGGACGATGCCGTGGGTGTCCTTGCCGTCGCCGTTCCAGTCGCCGGTGATGGGCAGGTCGTGGGGGCTGCCGTCGCCGTAGGAGATGGATTGGGTGGTTTCGGTGGGGGTGGTGATGGGGCTGGTGCGGAAGGAGAAGGCGTTGCCCATGCGGACGCCGATGTTGTCTTTGCCGTCGCCGTCCCAGTCGCCGACGAGGGGGTCGGCGTTGGGGTTGCCGTAGGTGATGATGTGTTGGGCGGCGCCGGTGGTGGGGTTGTTGCTGAGGAGGAATCTTCCGGTGGTGGGGTCGTAGGCGCTGGGGGTGTCTTTGCCGTCGCCGTCCCAGTCGCCGATGAGGGGGCGCATGGGGGCGTCGCCGTAGGCGATGGTCTGGGTGGTTTCGGTGGGGGTGGTGATGGGGCTGGTGCGCAGGCAGAAGGTGTAGCCCATGCGGACGCCGATGTTGTCTTTGCCGTCGCCGTCCCAGTCGCCGACGAGGGGGTCGGCGTTGGGGTTGCCGTAGGTGATGATGTGTTGGGCGGCGCCGGTGGTGGGGTTGTTGCTGAGGAGGAATCTTCCGGTGGTGGGGTCGTAGGCGCTGGGGGTGTCTTTGCCGTCGCCGTCCCAGTCGCCGCTGATCGGGATCATCGGGCTGTTGCCGTAGGAGACGACGGGCTGGGTGTGGGCGCCGGAGGTCAGGTTGTCGGACAGGTAGAAGTCCAGAACCCCGAGATTGGGGGTGGCACCGCAGTTGCGGCTCGTGGTCGTGGCCGTGTACGAATTCCCGCCCTCGCTGAGGTGGTACTCGACCCCGTTGAAAGCCGGATAGATCAGCTCGGAGACCGCGCCGCTGCCGTCGCCGTTGGTGTCACGGAACACCTCGTAGTGCAGGTGGAAAGCGCCGCCGGAGTTCGTCCCGCTGTTGCCCAGTTCGCCGATCTGCTGTCCGGCGGTCACCTGCTGGCCTACCGTGACGTTCCTCGTCTTCAGATGCATATAGAAGGTGTAGTAGTTGTCACCATGGTTGATCTTGATCAGGTGACCCGCGCCCGACTCGAAATGTGACGCGGTGACCACGCCCCCGGCCGCGGCCATGATCGGCGTGCCCGACTGGATCTGGCTGTTGCTCCAGGGCGCGCGGTACATGTCGAGGAGTTTGCCCCGCGCGCGGTCGTGAGTGGGACCGGTGGTCAGGTCGACCGCCATCCCGCAGGGGAAGGGGGTCTGGAAGGCCGGGGCCGCGGCGGCGTGCGCCGGCGGGGTCGCCGTGCCGCCGGTGAGCACGATCAGCGCGGCCACCATCGCCATCCTCATCCAGGACGGGCGGGATGTTCTGGGGCATCGCGGATCAGTGGAAACGAGTGGATTCATAGTTATGTGTCCCCCTGACGAGTCGGGCTCCGGCCCGTGGGGCCGGAGCCGATCGAGCCGAGGTGGCGATCTCGGCGTGGTTGCTGATCATCACCGTGACCGGCCCGCCGCCCGGCGGCAACGAATATGGGACAGGACGGGAGAATGGGACATAGGGGCATGCTGGCCAGCGGAATCCCAGGCGTCGTGGGACAGGGGTGGGACGGAGGTGGCGTACGGGACAACGAGTGGTCGTTCCTGTTAGCCTGCGGGCGTCAAACTCGGGGGGATCCGGGCTTGGGGAGCGAAGATGTCGGAACCGTCCGCCGTTGAGGATCTAGCCTCATATCTACGCGAGTTGAAGACCAAGACCGGCCGGAGCTACGACGCGCTCGCCAAGCGGCTCGGTATCAGCAAGTCCGCGCTTCACCGCTACTGCTCGGGAGACGGTGTACCACCGCGCTTCACCGTCCTGGAACAGTTCGCCAAGGAGTGCCGGGCGAACCGGCAGGAGCTCGCCGAGCTGCATCGGCGATGGGTACGCGCCCAGGCGACCGAGGCGGAGTCCAGGGTGGCCAGGCAGGACCAGGAGCGGGGGGAGCCGGAGCGGGAGGAGCCCGACGCGGTGCGGAGCCTGCTGGTCGCCGCGGAGCCGGAGGACCCGCCGCCGGCGATCGGCACGGGTGGGCGCCCGACGATCCTCCGTGGAGGTGGAAGCCGCACGCGGCCCGTACAGGTCGTCCTGACCGTCCTTGCCGTCCTGTCCCTGACCGTGCTCCTGGTGTGGCCCTTCGAGAGCGGCCGGGATGGGGGAGCGAAGGCCGCGGAGCAGGCGTCGGTCGCCTCGGTGACCGTCGGCGCGCACTCCTGCATCATCCGCCGGGGCGTCAGGCATGTCGACGCCAGGCAGGGCGGCCACGTGTGGAGCACGGATTTCGTGTGCGCCAACCGGCCTGAGGCCCCGCTGTACCTCAGCGTGGACACGACCGAGAAGATAGCGATCCTGGACACCCCGAAGAGCTGGTTCGTCTGCTGGGCCTTCGGACGGGTCCAGAGTGACGGCGGGAACATCTGGTACTACACCCGAGGGGACCGCTCGGAGCCGGGAAAGGAAAGCTGGTCGGGGTGGGGCTTCGTCGGGGCCGAGCACGTCGATGCCCCCGTCCACCCGGTGTCAGCCATGCCAGGGTGCGAGTTCGTGCCTTGAAACGGCGGTGTGATGGCCCACACCTGGGCCATCACACCGGTTTCCGGTCAGCGGGGAAGGTCCCGGTGGTCGGAGATGCTGTCGAGCCAGGCGCGGTGCAGGCCGGCGTAGCGGCCCGCCCGCCTGGCGAGCTCGCCCGGTGGGCCGTCCTCGACGATCCTGCCGCCGTCCATCACCAGCACCCGGTCGGCGATCTCGACGGTCGACAGGCGGTGCGCGATGATCAGAGCGGTCCGGTCCGCCAGGATCGTCCGCATCGCCCGCTGCACCAGCCGCTCGCCGGCGACGTCCAGGCTGGACGTCGCCTCGTCGAGGATCAGCACCGCGGGATCGGCCAGGAACGCCCTGGCGAACGCCACCAGTTGCCGCTGCCCGGCCGACAGCCGGCCGCCGTGCTTGCCGACCTGGGTGTCGTACCCCTCGGGAAGCGCCGAGACGAACGCGTCGGCGCCGATCGAACGGGCCGCGGCCACCACGTCGGCCATGCTCGCGCCCGGCCGGCCGAACCTGATGTTGTCCGCCACCGAGCCGCTGAACAGGAAGTTCTCCTGCGTCACCAGGACGATCGCGGCGTGCCGCGACTCCTCACCGAGGTCGCGCAGGTCGATGCCGTCCAGTAGCACCCGCCCCGCCACCGGGTCGTAGAACCTGGCGACCAGCTTGGCCAACGTGGTCTTGCCCGCCCCGGTGGTGCCGACCAGCGCCACGGTCTGCCCGGCGGGGACCAGCAGGTCCAGCCGGGGCAGCACGGGGGTGCCGTCCAGGTAGGAGAACTCCACGTGCTGGAACTCGACCCTGCCGCGTGGGCGTTCCAGCACCACCGGGTCGCCGGGCTCGGCCACCACGGGCCGCTCCTGCAACACGCCGGAGAGCTTCTCCAGCGCCGCCCCCGCGGACTGGAAGGTGTTGTAGAACTGGCTGATCTCCTGCATCGGCTCGTAGAACTGGCGAAGGTAGAGCAGGAATGCCGCCAGCACGCCCACCGTGACCTCGCCCCGGATCGCCAGCATGCCGCCGTAGAGCAGGACCGCCGCGACCGTCACGTTCCCGATCAGCTTGACCCCCGGAGAGAAGATCGCGACCAGGTGCATGCTCCGCAGGTTGGCGTCCCGGTAGTCGGCGTTCAGCTGGGCGAAGATCTCCTGGTTGCGCGGCTCCCTGCGGAAGGCCTGGACCGCGCGCATGCCGGCCATCGACTCCACGAAATGGACGATCACCAGGGCCACGGCCTCCCGGGTCCTGCGGTAGACGATGCTCGACTGCCGCCGGAACCAATTGGTGAACAGCGCCAGGACCGGTAGCGGCAGCAGTGCGACCACGCCGAGGTGGACGTCCAGGACGAGCAGCAGGACCGCCGTGCCGACCAGCGTCAGCACGGCGGTGACGAGATCGTCGAAGCCCGACTGGAGCATCTCGGAGATGGCGTCGATGTCGGAGGTGAGCCGGGAGACGACCCGGCCCGAGGTGTAGTCGTCGTGAAACGACAGCGACAGCCTCTGGAAGTGGCGGAAGACCCGTCGCCGCAGCTCCAGCAGGATGCTCTGGCCGATGCGTCCGGCCATCCTGAGGAATATCTGCCGGGTCACCAGCTGGATGACCGCCGCGGCCAGGATCGCCGAGACGACGGTCACCAGGGCTCCCGGCCCCGCGCCCGCGACCATCGGCGGGATGCCCGCGTCGATGCCCACCTTGACCAGGTAGGGGATGGCGAGCGAGGCGACGTTGCAGGTCACGATGATCGCGACGAGCAGGACGATCTTCCTGCGGTACGGGCGCAGCAGCTCGCCCAGCAGCCGCCTGGACCTGCTGCGCAGCAGGAACGACACTTGTTCCGACAACTCGTCCTGGTTCTCGGCGGCGACCCCGCGCCACTCCCGGGAGCCGTTCCCGGTCTCTGCCGGGATCTTCGCGGAGGTCTCCGCCGGGGGAGTCGTGCCGCTCACAGCCGCGCCTCCTCCGCGTCGGGGTCGGCGGACAGCAGCGCGCGGTATTCGGGCACGCTCGCCATGAGTTCGTGGTGCCGGCCGACGTGCGCGATCGTGCCGTCCAGCAGCAGGGCCACCCGGTCGGCGAGCAGCACCGTGGAGGCCCGGTGGGCGACGACCATGCCGGTCGCCTCGCGCAGCACGTGCCGCAGCGCCTGCTCGACCAGGGCCTCGGTCTCGACGTCCAGGGCCGACAGGGTGTCGTCCAGAACGAGGATCCTGGGACGGCTGAGAACCGCCCTGGCCAGTGCGAGCCGCTGACGCTGGCCACCGGACAGGGACATGCCCTGCTCGCCGATCCTGGTCTCCAGGCCCCAGGGCAGCTCGTACGCGAATCCGGCCTGGGCGATCCGCAGCGCGGCCGCGATCTCCTCTTCGGCCGCGTCGTGCCGCCCCAGCGTGAGGTTCTCCCTGACGCTCATCGAGAACAGCGTCGGCTCCTCGAAGGCGGTGGCGACCAGCGAGCGCAGCTCGGGCAGCGGCAGGTCGCGGACGTCGACGCCGTCGATCGTGATCCGGCCCGTGCTCACGTCGTACAGGCGCGGCACCAGGGAGGTCAGAGTGGTCTTGCCCGACCCCGTCGCGCCCACGACCGCCACCGTCTCCCCCGGGCGCACCTCCAGCCAGACATCGTGGAGCACCGGCTCGGCGGCACCGGGGAAGCGGAACCCCGCGCCCTCGAAACGCAGGTGGCCGCGGGGCCGCTCGATCACGCGGCTGCCCCCGACGATCTCCGGTTCGGTGTCGAGCACCTCCATCACCCGGTCCGCCGCGGTCATCGCCTCCTGGCCCGTGGTCAGAATGAAGCCGAGCGCCGAGATGGGCCAGACCAGTTGCAGCATCAGGGTGGCGAAGGCCACCAGCGTGCCCAGCGTCAGGGTGCCGGAGCCGACCGCCAGGGCGCCGAGCAGCAGCACGAGGGCGAGGGTGATGTTCGGGATCACCTCAAGAAAGGTGAAGAACCTCGCCGACAGGCGGACCTTCTCCATCGAGGTCTCGTAGATCTTCACCGCTCCCTCCTCGAAGATCCCCGAGACGTGCCGGCCACGGCCGAACGCCTTGATCGTCCGGATGCCGGCCGCCGACTCCTCGACGACGGTGGCGAGGTCTCCCTGCTCGTCCTGGACCCGGCGGGAGATGAGGATGTACCTGCGCTCGAAGTGCAGCGAGGTGAGCACGATCGGCACCGCGGAGACGACGACCAGCAGCCCGAGCGGCCAGTACATGCGGAGCAGCAGCCCGGTCACCGTCACGATCTGGACGGTGACCAGGACGAGGAAGAGCAGGCCGAAGCCGAGAAAGCGCCGGATGGCCGACAGGTCGGTCGTCGCCCGGGACAGCAGCTGGCCCGACTGCCAGGAGGCGTGGAACCCCATCGGCAGCCGCTGCAGGTGGCGGTAGAAGTCGTCGCGGATGCCGGTCTCCAGGCCCAGGACCGCGTCGGCCAGCAGCCACCGCCGCAGGAAGACGAGCAGCGCCTCGGTCATGCCCAGGCCCAGGGCGAGCAGCGCGAGGGGGAGCAGCGCCTCGCTGTCACCCCGGGCGACGGGGCCGTCGATGATCTCCTTGCCGATCAGCGGGATGGTGATGCCGATCCCGACCGCGGCGAAGGCCGGCACCCAGACGACGACCAGGCGGGTGGCGTAGGGGCGTAGGTAGGACTTCAACCGCCACAGGGAGCGGGCTCCGCCGCGACGGCGGGGGAGAGGTGGGGATTGTTGGGTTCGGGACTCTGTTCTGGTGGCCTCGGTATCAGGGGGCATGGGCAGGCCGCACACTCCTCACGGTGCTCACACGGGGTGATCGCCGCTCGGGGCATGGCGGACCGGAGTCCCATCCCCTTTCACCCGGTCTCCCGCGCCACCGTTTCCGGTGGCCGCCCCGTCGGATCACCGCCACTCGCACGACACGGGTGACCATTCAGTTTCCGCACCCGAGCACGGCGTCAGCAACTGATCCGACGGTCTCCATGATGTAACCCCCGGGTCAGAGAACCCGGTGACCTCGGCCTTGCCCGGACCTGGTCCACCGCGAACCAGGACTGTGGCCGGGGCGGCCACGGGCGCGAGGCCGGGGACCACGGACGATCGCTGGAAACGTGTTCGAGAGGTGATCGTGAGGCTGTCCCGCGGCGAGGCGGGAACACGGGATGACGTGACAACGATTCTCACCCCTTTTGATCTGACCGATGAGCGGTGGGTGCCGATCGAACCGCATATCAGAAGATGCGGTGTGCCGGCCGGTTCTGGACGATGAGGTGGACCAGAGCCGTTTCAGACGCACGAGGATATGCATGCCGTCGCCCACCCCAGACGAAGAGCAGGCCCGGACGATGACGCTTGAGGCGTTCGCCGACACGATCCTCCCCGGCGAGAAGAGGTCGCCCGACGACCGGGCCGTGGCCGGCGCCACCACCGGCGGTGGCGCCGTGGCGGCCGGAGCCATCAGGCTGCTGGAGTGGGACGCGACCGGGATCACCGCCGGGTTGGACGACTTCGCCCGGGCGATGAACGACCACGCGTGTGCCTACGCGGTCGAGCACGGCCTGGTCGTCGGCGATGAGGTCCCGCCGTTCGTCGCGTTGGACTTCGGTCACCGCACCGCGCTGGTGCAGACCCTGACCGCCCCGGAGCACCCGGAGAAGGAACTCTGGATCAGCCTCGCGTTGTTCAGCTACATGGCCTTCGACTCGGCCGCGCACATGAGCACCTCCGACGCGATCGCCGCAGGGCATCCAGGGCTGATGACACTGGGCTTTGAAAAGCCTGGCGCAGACGGTCTGTGGCGGTTCCCCGAGTACTCCTACGGCAGGAGACTGGCCGATTCGCACCCGGACACGACCCCTTCAGGGAGCCCCGCATGACCAGTACGGAACGCACCGACGTCCTGGTGATCGGCAGCGGTTTCGGCGGCGCGATCACGGCTTACCACCTGGCCGCCGGCGGCGCGAAGGTGGTGGTGCTGGAGCGTGGCCCATGGCTGACCGGTAAGGACTTCGACCACGATTTCAAACTCGGCTCGTCCTACACGCGAGCGTTCGATTTCGTGGTGGGGGACGGGATGAGCGTCCTCGGCGGTAACTGCGTGGGCGGTGGCAGCGTCGTCTACTTCGCCGCGATGCCCCGGGCACCCCGTTTCGTCTTCGAGCGCCACGGCGGCATCGGCCGGCGCATGTGGCCGCAGGCCATCAGCCGCGACCTCCTCGACCCCTGGTACGACCGGGTGGCGGAGGCGATCCCCATCGTCAAGCCGGACTGGAACGACGTCACCTACGCCGGAGGGCTGTGGGCCGCCGCCTGCGACCATGCGGGCCGCACGGCCAATCCCGTCCCGGCCGCCGTCGACATGAGCAGGTGCGTGAACTGCAACTGGATGATGGCCGGCTGCCGTTTCGACGCCAAGCAGTCCCTGTTGCTCAACTACCTGCCCGCGGCCCTGGCCCACGGGGCCGAGATACGCCCCCTGCACGAGGTCCAGTTCATCGCGCGGGCCGACGGAGGCGACTACCGGGTTCACTACAGTGTCATCGACGACGACGACTACCGGGTGGAGACCGGAAGCGGAACGATCGACGCGAAGATCGTCGTCCTCGCGGCCGGCGCCGGTGCCACTCCCGTCATCCTGCAGCGCAGCGAGGTCACGCTCGGCAGGATGCCGCATGCCGTCGGCCGCTACTTCTCCGGTAACGGCGAGCGCCTCAACACCGCCGTGCTGAACGAGGACCGCGTCCGGGAGGTGCTCGGCCTGAGTCGTGGCGACGGCCGGGCCTACGAGGGCAACCAGATCGGTAAAGGGCCGGTGGTGGCGAACTGGGACCATCTGGATGGTTCTTTGCCGGAATACTCGCGTTTCTCCCTGGAGCAGCTTTACTTCCCGCCGGGCCTGGGCACCATCCTGGCCCAGGTGCCCTACGCGGTCGGCCCGAGCTGGTTCGGCGTGGAGAAGAAGGAACTTCTCAAACGCTGGCGCTCGTGGCTGATCATCTTCCAGATGACCGAGGACGACAACGAGGGCGTGTTCGGCCCGCCCCCCGCGCGAGGCAACGCTGACCGGCTCTCGCAGCAGATGCTCGGTATCGGCCGGCTCAAGTACGACCCGACCCCCAACACGCTGCGTGGTTGGGCCGCGGCGGACGCCGAGGTGAAGGACATCCTGGAACGCGACGGACTGGCCACGGTGACACCGTGGACCAACGACGTGGTCGGCGCCTACACCGTGCACCCACTGGCCTCCTGCCGTATCGGCGACGACCCGCACACCTCCGCCCTGGACGACCGGCATGAGCTACGGGGGCATCCCGGCATCTTCGTCACCGACGGCTCGGCGGTACCTGGGGCGCTGACGGTCAATCCGGCGATGACCATCGCCGCGCTCGCCGAACGCGCGGTTCCCGGCATCGTCGAGGCCGCGCGTTCGCGCGGCGTGGACGTCAGGTACGGTGCGCCGGCGCCGGACGGTGCCGGCGCCGGCAGGCGTGGCGTGGCGCCGCTGCTGCCGCCCCTGTCGCGTGCGTGATGATAGGCGAGACACCCACCCGGATGACGCCGGGCCGGTCGTCGGGCTGAAGAGCGGAGGCCAAGGCGTGGCGATCGCCGGACGGGCGCGGGCGAGCCGATCGCGGGAGGTGGCGGCACGTCACTCCGCGAGCCCGCGCGCTCCCCTGCCGAGGCGGAAAGGCACGTCCGAAGAAGACAGGGCGTCTCCGCCCGAGAATGCTTGGTCCACCGGGAGCGATGAAGAACTTCGATCCTTGCATGAGAGGACAGGTGCATGACCGAGTTGGAAGAAGTACTCAGGGACCTGACTTTGGACGGAGGCGAGATCGACGATCTGGTGGCCGGCCTCGAACCACAGCTGTGGAGCCTGCCCACCCCCGCGCCGGGATGGACGATCGCGAACCAGATCGCCCACCTGGCCTTCATCTTCAGGCTGGCGGGTACGGCGGCCTCCGACCCGGATGCCTTCAAGGTCGTGACCGCCGGTGCGGCAGAGGACTTCGACGGGGCCGTGAACGCCGCGCTCGCCGACTACGCCGCCGACCCCCCGGAGGTCCTGCTCGGACGGTGGCGTGCGGAGCGCGAGGCGGTGGTCAAGGCGCTGGCCGCCGTCCCGGCGGGTCAGGTGGTGCCCTGGTTGGTCAATCCGCTGCCGCCGATCGTCCTCGCCTGTGCCGGGATCATGGAGCAGTTCGCCCACGGGCAGGACATCGCCGACACGCTCGGGATGAGGCCGGAACGGACCGATCGAATCAAGCACCTTGTCGTGTTCGCTGTGTTGACCAAGGACTTCGGATACCTGGCGCGTGGCCTGACCCCACCGGACGTCCAGTTCAGGTTCGAGCTCACCGCACCCTCCGGTGAGTTGTGGGAGTACGGGCCGGCGGACGCGGAGCAGAGGATCATCGGCCCCGCCGTCGATTTCTGCCTGCTCGTGACCAGGCGCCGGCACCGCGACGACCTCGCGCTCGTCGCCGTCGGCGCCGAGGCCGATCACTGGCTGGACATCGCCCAGGCGTACCGCGGGCCGGCCGGGGCCGGACGTGTCCAGGGGCAGTTCGCACCCCGCTCCGCGACAAGTCACTGAGTGCGGCGTTCCGGAAACCTCGACCGCTGTCCGGCTCCTGGTCGTCTGTCCTTGACCGTCTCGCCCTCCTGGAGGGTACGGTTCGCGTCGTATCCGACCGGTGCCGCACCTTTGGCCGTGCCGAAGAAGGCGAACCCGGACGAATCCTCGATGTGCCAGGGTTCCGCTCCCTCTGTGCCGGGCCCCATCGAGGGCCGGGGCGGGAGCGCAATCGGGGAGATGCGTCGCGAAGCTTCGAGAATGAAGATGTCAACGTGAGAGTCGGCGATTCAGCCGGTGCCGGGACGCCCGTGGCCGACTCCCGGTGACCTCGTGTCCTCCCAACCGACAAGAAGGGATGCAGCATGCCCTCCAGTAACTCCTCATCGCCCCTTTCCCCCGACGAGGCCGCCGTGCGTGCGGTCCCGCAGCGCATCATGGCCGCGTGGGCGCAGAACGACGCCGACGCCTTCGCCGAGGTCTTCGCCGAGGACGGAACCATGATCCTGCCCGGCGATGTCTTCGTGAAGGGCCGCGAGGGGATCCGCTCGTTCATGGCGGCCGGCTACTCAGGGCCGTACAAGGGAACCCGGGTGTACGGCGAGCCGGTCTCGGCCACGTTCCTCGGTGACGGCGCCGGTGTGCTGATCACACAGGGCGGTGTGCTGGCCCCGGGTGAGACGGAGGTCGCGCCCGAGCGTGCGGTCCGAGCCATGTGGGTGCTGTCCAAGCAGGACGGGGAATGGCTCATCGCCGCTTATCAGAACACTCCCGTCGGCGTTTCTTGAAAGGTGTTCGAGGGGTTGTCGCGGGGGCCGGTTCTCGAAGAACCCTCGCAAACACCGGGCCGCCTTCCGTAACGGCTAGATCGGAACGGGTTTCCCGCTGGACGTGACACCGAACAATGAGATGTCAAGGTCGGGCCGTGAGAATCGGAAACGGTCGCCGGCTCGACCGCTGTTTTCCGGAAAGGATCTGATGGATACCTCCGCGGCACCGTCAAGAAAAGAACTCGTCTCCCGCGCGTCGAATTTAGTGCCCCTTCTTCAGAAGAACGCCCTCTGGGGGGAGGAGAACAGGCGTCTGCCCGAAGACTCGATCGAGGCGCTGACCGACGCCGGTATCCTGAGGATGAGGGTGCCCGCTCGCCACGGTGGCTACGAGTCCGATATGGGCACTGTGGCCGAGGTGATCTCCGAGCTCGGGCGGGGTGACGGCTCGACGGCGTGGACGGTCGCGGTCTGGGCGATCAACAGCTGGATAGCCGGCCTGTTCCCGGACGAGGCACAAGAGGAGATCTTCGCCACCTCCGACGTCCGGGTGAGCGGGATCCTGAGCCCGACCGCCATCGCCGTCCCCGCTGAGGGCGGCGTCGTCCTCAACGGGAAGTGGTCGTTCAACACGGGATCCTTGCACAGTCACTGGAACGCGAACGCGGCGCTCCTGGCCCTTCCAGAAGGTGGATACGAGCCGATCGTGACAGCCATCCCGCTGCCCGACCTGGAGGTCGTCGACGACTGGCACACGGCGGGCCTCCGCGGCTCGGGCAGTGTCACCACCGTCGCGAAGGACGTGTTCATTCCTCAGCGGCGTGTCCTGCCGATGGCACCGGCGTTCCAGGGACAACACTCCTCCAGGCTGAACGCGAGTTCCCCGATCTACCAGGCGCCGTTCACGCCGAACGCCTCCGCGATGGCCGGTGCGGTCGCACTCGGTCTGGCCAAGGCCGCCAAGGACGCCTTCTTCGAGCGTCTGCCGGGACGGAAGATCACCTACACCGGCTACGAGAACCAGAGCGAGGCACCGCTCACCCATCTTCAGGTCGCGGAAGCGATGATGAAGATCGACGAAGCGGAGTTCCACGCCTATCGCACGGTGAACATGCTGGACACCAGAAGCTCCACCGGCGAGCTGTGGACGCTGGAGGAGCGCGCTCGAGTCCGTCTCGACCTAGGAGCCGTGTGCCTGCGCGCGAAGGAGGCGGTGGACATCCTCAATACGGCGAGCGGTGGATCGTCGATTTACCACACCGTGCCGATCCAGCGGATCGAACGCGATATCCAGGCCATCAACCTGCACGCCATCATGCACCCGAACACCAATTTCGAGCTGTATGGGCGAGTTCTCTGCGGTTTGGAACCCAACACCCACTACATCTAGTGCAGTGACCGCCCATGTTCACCGGGGCCCGACGTGAGGGCCTCGGCGACCTCGGCTCGGACCACCTGGGAAACCGGTGAGGATTCCTGGGCGGCGCCCTGACGGGGCACCTGTTCGCCGTGGGCCGGGTCGCCGGTGGAGGCGCCGGAACCCGGTTCTGCCGGAAACGTGAGCCGAGGGGCGAGCAGGTGACCATCGTGACGAAGCCGGCGCGTCGATGTACGTGGGGTGTCCGAACGCCTCGCCCTTCGGACACCGATGAGGGCCGGTGACCGGATCCCACGGCCACAGACCGCAGACGTGGTATCTCCAGCGGTCGGTCGTCGGGTGGAGGGCCGGCGAGTAGACGCTCTCGGGGAGGCAGGGAACGGCGGGTGCGCCGCCGCGCGAGTCGCGTCACCGTCGGCGGTGGCCGGCGCCTGGCCGCCGGAGGGGAAGGCCTACCGTGCGGATCGGGCCCGGCCGGATGGGTGAGGTCGCCGAACGACTCGGGCGACGCCTCCAGGCCGAGCGTGGTCGATCCGCCAAGCAGGCATTTGCCGCCCCGCGCGTCGGTGATCTTCTGGCCGTTCCCGGACCCCGTCGAGATCTCTCCCCTCGGGTGTCGCTCACCTGCCCTGGGCTTGGCCCTGTCGCGTCTGGAGAGAGCGCGGGACGGGAGGGCTAGGGGCCGGGCACTGGAGACCGGCCTGTAGGTCACTGTGACGGCCCTGGCCGTGCGCCGGTGGGACAGGCGGTGATCTCTGCGATGGTGATCGTCTCGGTAGTGATGATCGCGACGGCGGCGTGGTAGCCGGGGACGGGCTTGAGCAGGTGGAGCCGGACGTCGCCTGGCGGAGTATCCCTCAAGGGCCAGCTGACCAGAGTGGGGTTGGTGTGGGGGTGGCTGATATGGACCTGATCGGGAGCAATGCTCAGACCATGGCCGGTCGCCTTGAGCGCGGCTTCCTTGCAGACCCACAAGCGGATGAAGGCGGCGTTCCGGGTGTGGGCGGGAAGGTCCGCCAGGGCCGCCCGCTCGGCGGAGGACAGGGCACGGCGGGCCAGTTCCTCCGGGGGAGTGGTGGGAACGGCTTCCACGTCGACCCCGACAGGGCCGGCGGTGCTCAGGGCGACGGCGACGCGGTCGCCGGCGTGGGAGACCGATACGTGTAGACCGGTATGGGGGACCTGGGGTTTACCGTGAGGCTCGTTACATCGAGGGCATGGGCGGATGACAGGCACGGCAGCCGGGCTGACACCCAGGTAGGTGGCGGCGGCGGTGCGCAACAACCAGCCGCCGGTGATGAAACGGTGCCTGTCCCCTTCGCGGCGGTAGCGTGCGGCTCGATCCTGTTCGGCGGGGCTCAGGACGCGGGCAATGGTGTTGATGGGGTGGTCGCGTGGGTCGGCCCACCAGACGTGACATTCGCCGGCCTGGAGGAGTGCCGCGTCCGGGGACCGCTGGAAGGGGGCGGTCATGACGAGCCTTCCTGAACGGGGTGGTCAAGGGCGAGGGCCGGGTGGGATGTGGCGAACGGTCGAGCCGATCGCGCCGGCCGCCGCCTCCGCGACGATCGAGACCTAATCGGCCGCACAATGTAGGAGCATCCCCTTTTCGGGGGATCCGATATCCATCTTGCGGATGATGACCAATGGGTGAGCACACGGTGACCATGTCGTCAGGTGCGATGTGGCCCCGTCCCCCCGGGGGGGCGTGTTCGGGTGAAGCGGAAACGCCTTCCGGGACTGCCGACAATAGCATCGGTGAACGCCTTTCGGTCCGCGCCTTGTGGCACAATCTCAGACGTTTCGACTTTCGACTGGGATATCAACTCGACCCGAGGGAAATTTTCATGACAAGAACCGACCTGATGAATTCCGGACCTCATTGGTCAGGGTATGCTCTCCACCTGCCTGACTCGTTATCGTATATTGCGATCTCCGCACGAACCGGCGGCCCGGCTCGCCTTGGGCGCCCGTGTGCCACTCGGTTGCGAAGTTCATGTGACACCGGAGGACGCCCTTGCTGAGTATCTCGGCCGCCACGACCAAACCGGGCTCCTGCCATGCCTTCCGGCTTCGAGGCGGTACGGAGATCCGCGATGGGATGTGCGTTCGCCGACATCAGGTACCACTTCTTCGGTGATCTGTCGGTATTGCCCGTCGCGTTGCCCGGACCCGATCGTCGACTGCGGGTGGCGGTGTTCCACTCGGAGCCGTTCAGCGTACCTGGACTGAGTATTTGAATTCATGGCCGTCAGTACCTGAGAACATCATCAGCGATACCGTTCGGGGAGTGGAAGGCTCGAGGTGGTTCATCGAGTATCCAGGTGAAGCCTCAGCGTCAAGGTGTCGCATTGCGATCCGTACAGCGACCAGCCGGCAGCCCGGACGAGTGGGAATTATTCTTCATCGATTCCTAAAAACCATCTTAGCTCGGCAGGAATAATGGAAAAAGAGATCGAGCAGGCCGTTCTGCGGGTCGTCCGGAGCATGTACGAGAACTTCAGTGAACAACTCACCATCGACGACCTGGCCAGAACGGCGATGTTCAGCAAGTTCCACTTCTCCCGTGTCTTCCAACGGGTCACCGGGCTTTCCCCTGGGCGGTTCCTGTCCGCGGTACGCCTCCAGGAGGCCAAGCGGCTCCTCTCCTCGACCTCGCTGACCGTCACGGACATCAGCCACCGCGTCGGATACTCCAGTGTGGGCACCTTCAGTTCCCGGTTCACCAGCAGTGTCGGGATCCCGCCGAGCGGCTACCGCCAGAGCGACGGCGTCGTACCCGCGCCTTTCTGTGGTGACGGTTCGGACCTGTCCGCCCCTGGGACGACGACCGTCCGCGGCACCGTCTTCTCTCCCCTGGGGGAACAACCCGTCTTCGTCGGGTTGTTCCCCGGCCGGATCCTCGAAGGACAGCCGATAAGTCACGTGGTGCTGCGCAGGCCCGGCCCCTACACGCTGTCGAACGTCCCCGCGGGCAACTGGCACCTGATGGGGCAGTCCATCATCGCCGACCGGGCGGACGCCGTCGACCACCCGCCGGGCGGAGACGAGACGCTCTACATCGGGTACGGCGGCCCCGTCGTCGCCTCCTCCGACAACGACACGCGATTCGTCGATCTCCAGCTGAGGCCCATGCATCCCTTCGACCCCCCGGTACTTCTGATGCTGCGGGACGTGCTCCTGGTGGCCGCCACCTGACCATCCGCCGAACCAGGCGGCTCGGCCACCGTCCGGCTCACAGTTCGTGTACGGTCATCGGCAGTCCACCGCGCACCCGCAGGGACAGCATGGCCTCCGGGACCACGTCATACCCGGACACACCGGCCAGGTGAAGATCACGGGTGACCATGGCGATCACGAATATGGCCTCCATCAGTCCGAGGTGGTTGCCGATGCAGAACCGGGGACCGGCGCCGAACGGGATATAGGCGTATCGCGGCCGGTTCCCCTGGCAGTCGGGATCGAACCGGTCGGGAGCGAACCGTCCGGGGTCATTCCAGAAGTCCGAATGCCGGTGCAGCGTGTACGGGCTGATCATGACATCGGCGCCGGCGGGTACATGGTAGCCGCCGATCTCGTCGTCCTGCCGGGCCCGCCGCGGCAGGGCCCACACCGGTGGATAAAGGCGCATGACCTCATGCACGACCATCGTGGTGTACCTCAGCCGGTGAAGATCATCGGCGTTCGGCGGCCGGTCCCCAAGCACTTCCACGGCCTCCGCCCGCAATCGGGCCCGCACCTCCGGGTGCCGGTCAAGGAGATAGAAGGCCCACGACAACGTGCTCGCCGTCGTCTCATGCCCGGCGAGCAGCAGTGTCACCAGCTCGTCGCGCATGCGCCGCCGGCCGACGCGAGCGTCGGCCTCCTGGTGGGTTGAGGCGATCAGACGGGATATGACGTCGTCTCCGTCGGTGGGACGCGCCAAGCGGTCGGCCACGAGGTGGTCGACGACCCGGTACAACTCCTTGCGGGCCCCGCGAAAACGCCACTGCTTGGGGAGCGGCGCCCACGTCGGCACCATGCTCAGCGACACCATGTCGAACATGGCCTGGTCCTGGACGGCCGTAAAGGAGCGCCCGATCGAGTCGAAGGCGTCCAGCTCGGTGTCAAGCAGGGTCCGGCCGAGCACTCCGAGGGTGAGCCCGGTCATCTCCTGGACCACGTCGATCGACTTTCCGCCCGAGTGCGCGCGCAACCGGTTCACCAGCTTCGCGGCCTCATCCGCGACGACCTCGGCCTGCTGGGCGATCCGCCGGCTCTGGAACATCGGCTGGATGATCTTTCGCTGCTCGCGCCACAGTTCGCCCTCGCTGGTCAGCAGACCGTCGCCGATGGCCCGCCGTGCTTCGGTGAGGCCGATTCCCTTGCGGTAGTTGGCGCTGTTGTCGGCCAGTACGTGCCTGGCGTGGTCGGGGTGGTTGAAGAGGTAGAGGGTCTTGGGGCCGATGGCCAGCCGGACCGCGTCGCCGTACTTCGACGCGGCCGAGGTGAGCAACGCGAGCCGATCCGTCACCAGCTTCCTGAACAGGCCCGCCGTCGCCGTGCGCGGGGGCCCCGGCGGCACCAGATGCCCTGCCTGCGACAGGGGGGATTCCGTCATTCTGCCGTCTCTTTCCAGGTGAAGGCCAGTCGGTGAAATGTGCGCCGGTCGCCCTGCCGGTCGGTGGAGGACGACTTTCCGATGAAGATCGTGTTATCTGGATGCGTCGCGCCCCATCCCCGGAACGGGTGACGGTGCCATCGGGCGGCGCACCGGTGATCGTGCCGGCGGTCCAGCCGACTGGACGTTCACAGCGACCTCCTGACTCACCGTCTGGATCCGCGCCTACGAGGCGTACGGCTCAAGCGCCCTGAGCAGCGATTCGGGAACCCTGGCCGGGACCGTGCGGGTGTTGGGCCCGCGCATGCAGGCCACTCGCTGCCGGCCACGGGCGACGAGCGTCTCCGCCCCGCCGGCGTCGAGCCGGACGTAGTCGAAGCTGAACTCGACCTGGGTCTGCGCGAGATCGACCAGACGCATCCTGATCGACAACTCGTCGAAGGCTGTGATCTCGGTGAAGAACTCACAGTCGACCTTCAGCGTGAAGAGCTTGAGGTCGTCCCGCAGATCGGCGAGCACCTCAGGTGCCCGTTCCTTCAGGAACATCTCCCGGCAGCGTCCCTGCCAGCGAAGATAATTGACGTAGTAGACGTTGCCGACGATGTTCGTCTCTTCGAAGCCGACCGTGTGGGTGTATTCGAAGTACTTGCTCATGACCTATCACCGTCCTTCGGTGAGAACTGCCAGCACGATCGGATCCGGGACGTCCCACACCGTCGTGGCGAATGTCGCGACCCACAGACCGTCCGAGGAGAAGACCACCCACGGACCTCGCCCTGCCGGGGCCAGGGGAACGTTCGGTGCCAAGCCGGCGCTCCGCAGCGACTCGACAGCGGACAACACACGTGCCGCCGCGGTGCCGAACCTCTCCCCCGTCCGAGCGACGACCTGCCGAACGAGTGGCGCGTGCGAGCCGAGCGACTCGTCCCACTCGGCCACCGGCCGCTCGGTCGCCTGAGCGATGGCTCCGCCCACCGTGGACGCCGCCGCGAGACCCATCGTCAGCCCCGCACCGTGAGCCGCCACGACCATCCGGCCACCGTCGATCTTCAAGCGCCCGCCCGGTCCGTGCTGCGGCCTCTCCCGGTGACCGAGTGCTCGTCCCACCGCCACCACCGCCCGGGCCGGACGCTCCTCGCCGTCTTCCACGCCGTCCCGGTGGTGCGGCTCCACGGCAACCGAAACCTGGACGCCGATCAGATCCTGGAGCGTCCGTTCCAGGTAGGGCCCGAGCAGCGGGATCCGCCAGGGGCCGCGGCCGTCCTTTTTGCGGACCGCCTGCAGGCGCAGGCCCTCCCACCGTTCCACGACCTGACCGGAGGGGTCACGCACGGCGATGTCGTAGAGGTAGGTGTCGCCGTCGCGCTCTCGCTCGGCGGCGCTGTAACGTAACTCGCCCGCCGCGGCCAACGCGGCACCACCGGAGTAGATGCGCTCGATCCCGGTGGGCAGCAACGTGGCGTCGGGCACGCATACCTGATTACCGTGCATGAGGGCGTCCCGCATGCCGGGGTCGCCGAGGAGCAGGTCGGCGGGGAGGAATCTGGCGAACCAGTCCACCTCCTCCAGTACCGTCACGTCAGCGTCGACATGGCGGGCCGAGGCCCGGTGGTAGCGGCGCAGTCGCTGGAAGCGCCGCCCCTGAAACAGCACGTCCCCGTACATCTCATCGGCCGGATCCAGGGGCACCGGCGGCAGCCCTCCGCCGACCTGGACGGGGGGTCCATCCGGAACACCCTCGTCGGTGAACCTCAGCCGAGCCCGGAAGTGCTCCACCTCGAAGCCGGTCTCCGCGCTACGGATGGCCGCCTCCACGGTGTCGTCGTCGGTGACGACGGCGGCGATCCGGATCGTGCCGCTGCCGTTCGGCGGTACGGTGATCGGCCGCACGAACCCGGCATCCTCGATCACCGGTACGCCACCTCGGCCGATGGCCGCCGACGCCACCTGCGCCATGGCCTCCATGCCGAACACAGCGGGGAAGAGCAGGTTGCCGTCGAGGAGGTGGTCGGCGAGGTACAGGTCGGTTCCGGCGTTCAGCTCGACCTCGCTGACGAACTCGACCCCGTGGTAACGGATCAGCGGCTTGCCGACGAACCGCAGCAGTGGCAGCGCCGGCAGGTCGTAGCGGACGGTGCCTATGCCCTCGGTGCGCCCGCTGATCACGACGATGGCGGGCACGTCGGGGTCGGAGACCAACCGCCGCATGATCTGCACGCCCTGCTCCGGAGAGATCGGCGTGATGCCCCTGTGGGCCAGGCCGTCCACGACCGACAGCCGTTCTCCCATGCCGACATCGGACCAGACCGACCACTCCATGCAGACGGTGCGGCATCGCGGGTGCCGCTCGGCCACCTCGCGGGTGAGGTCGGCCAGCCATTCGTTGGCGGTGGCGTAGTGAGCCTCGCCGTGCAGTCCGGCCCGGCCGATGATGCTGCCGAAGGACACCAGCATACGCAGCCTGCCGGGTTCGACGGCGGCCAGCACGTTGCGCAGGCCGTCTACCTTGGTGGCGAACGTACGCCGGAACGCGGCCATGTCGAGGCCGGTCAGACCCGCGGGCTCGTTACGGCCGGCTCCGTGGAGCACCGCTGTGACGGGCCCCAGGAGCGTCCCTGCCTCGGCGACGGCGCGCCGTACCTGGTCGATGTCGGTAACGTCGGCCCGGGTGTAGTGCACGGTCACCCCGGCGTCCGCCATCCGCCGCAGATTGCCGGCCAGTTCCTGGTCGTCGGCCGGGTCGGAGCGGCCCAGCACGGCCAGCTTCGCGCCGCTGTCGACGGCGACGGCCAACGCGCACTCGGCGGTGATGCCCTTGCCGCCGCCGGTGACCAGCAGGACATCGGTCCCGCCCAAGGGCTGCCGGGGGACGGCGGCGCGTACCGGCAGCGCTCTCATCGTCGGTACCCGCCGTACGCCGTCCGCGTCGTAGTACACCTCGGAGTAGTCCACGGTCGCCGCGACCTCGGCCGCCGCCCAGCCGACCGCCTCCGGTTTCGGAGGTACATGCACGATGGTGGTACGGAGGTGCGGGGCCTCCAACCGGAGCGTCTTGGCCAGGCCGGCCGCGCCTCGACCGTGTTGGACCAGGACGAACCGGCTGCCCGCCGGAGCGCCGACGGCCATCTTCGCACCCCGGAGCGCCTGCTCCAGATGTTCCACCGTGCAGTCCCGAGGCAGGCAGACCAGCACACCGGCACCGACCTTCTCCCGTTCGAGAGCCCGGCGCAGTGGCTCGGCGAGAGGGGTCTCCTCCGCCGCGTACACCTGCCACCGCCCGCTCTCCTGAGGCGTGGTCCGCGCGGGAAGCGGCGACTCGTCGAGATCGACGATGAACGGCCTGGCCCAGGGGGCGGCTCCCGCCGCCGGTGACACAGCCGTGGCACCGGCGGAGTCCGGGGCGGTCCCGGCGACCGCGTCGAGCGCCTCGGCCAGCTCGCGCAGGCTCGCGCCGGCCAGGTTCATCGGCGCCTGGGCCGCGGGAACGCCCAGTCGCTGGGCGGCGTGGTCGATGATGTGCATCACCGTGACCGAGCTCAGGTGCAACTCGTCCAGCAGCCTGCTGTCCTCGTGCACCATGTCGAGCGGCAGCTCGGCACGCTCGGCCGCCAGACGGCGCAGCAGATCGATGCTCGACTCCGCGGTTCGCCCCTCCGATCGCACCGGGACGTCCCCGGGTGCTTTCTCCGCAACCCGTCGTGCGGTTCCGCGGATCGCGACCTCCGGTGCCTGCTCGGCGGGGCTGGCGAAAAACGTGAACTCGGCCCCGACCTTCAGCGGCCGGACCAGCCGACCGTGAAAGAGCTCCTCGTGGAGGACGGGGACACCGAGGACGTAAGCGGCGCCCACCACCCGGAGCAAGCTGGTCAGTGACTCGTCGTCGGTGTCCAGCGCCACCGCGGGCACGTCCGTCACATCGGCGGCCAGCCCACTGAGCACCCGGCCAGGGCCGACCTCGATGAGCAGGTCGACCTCCTTGGCCGCGCGCTCCACCGCCTGCGCGAACAACACGGAGTCGGTGATCTGCCTGCGAAGCAGGGCCCGGAGGTCGGTGTTCGATGCCAGCACCTCACCGGTGACCGTGGATACGACCCGCCCGAGGAGAGGACCGAAGTCCTCTTCGGTGAGCCGCGCGCCGAAGGCCTCGGCCGCCGGCGCCACAAGCGGCGAGTGAAAGGCATGGGAGACCGGCAGGCGGGTCCACCGCACGCCCGCCTCCGCGGCTCTGCGCTCGACGGCCTCGACCGCCTCGAACGGGCCGGCGACAACGGTCTGAGCCGGCCCGTTGTACCCTGCGATCACCACGGGCAGGTCGCACACCAGCTCGATCACCACGTCAGATGTCGCACCAACGCCGGTCATGGCGCCAATCTCGCTGTGCTCGGTCATGGTCTGGCCGCGCAGGAACGCCAGGCGCAGCAGGGTCTCCTCGTCGAACGCGCCAGCCCACCGGAGGGCCGAGAGCTCGCCCAGGCTGTGCCCCACCGCGACGTCGGCCTCCACCCCGAGAGTGGACAGCGTGCGCAGGCCGGCCAAGGAACCGATCACGATGCGCGGCTGCGCGACCGCGGTGGCCGCCATGTCGCCGGTCGCGGGCAACGCGGCCCTGACATAGATCTCCTCGGCCTCGGTGAAGCGCCGGCGCAGCGCGCCGCCGCCGGTCCCGTGGCCCGACCCCTGGCCGGGGAAGAGGTAGCCGACACGGCCGGTCCCGGCCGCGCGGCTGAGGAACGCCCGTCCGCTCGCGGCAAGCAGCCGGGGCTCGCCCGCGTCGTAGGAGTCCAGCACCTTCCTCAGCTGCCGTTCCGCGTCGTCGGGTGAGGAGACGACCACCGCGGCCCGGTACGGCGAGTCCCGCAGCTCTCGCTGGAGCGTCGCCGCCAAGTCGGCGAGCTGGGCGTAGGACACTCGCGGCACGAAGTCGGCCAGCTCCGCGAGCCGGCCGCGCAGCGCCTGCGGTGAAGCCGCGTCGACGAGAAGCAACTCGGCGTCCTGGAGCGATGAGGCCAGCGCCCTGGTGCGGGCGGAAAGCGCGGTGCGCCGCCGCGGTGCCGCGTTCTCCAGCACGATGTGGGTGTTGATACCGCCGAATCCCATGGCCGTGACGCCCGCGCGCACCGGGGTGTCGGCGGGCCAGGCCTCGGCTTTGCGCAGGACGCGCAGCGACACCGGTTCCTCGGCCAGCACCGGATGGGGGTCGACACAGCCGATGGTGGGCGGCAGGACCTGCTCGTGCACCGCCATCGTGGCCTTGATCAGGCCGGCCACCCCTGCCGCGGCCTTGGTGTGTCCGATCATCGCCTTGATCGAGCTGATCGCCGCGGGCGTGGCGGGGGAACCGGCTGCGGCTCTGGCGCTCGCCAGTGCTTTGAGCTCGGTCGCGTCGCCGAGCGCTGTGCCGGTGCCGTGGCCCTCGAACAGCTCCACGGTCTCGATGGCGAAACCCGCCCGGTCATAGGCGCGGCGCAGTGCCAGCTGGTAGCCGGCGATCTCGGGCCGGGTCATGCCTCCCCTGCCGTCGGAGGAGATGCCCCAGCCGACGACGGTGGCGTAGATCCGCCGTCCGGCGTCGCGGGCATCCGCCTCGCGCATCAGCACGACGACGCCGCAGCCCTCACCGGGCCAGAAGCCGTTGGACCCGCGATCGTAGAGCCGGAACTCGCTTTTGGCCAGGGCGCCGGTTTTGGCGAATCCCACGATCTCGAACGGGTCGATGGACAGGTCGACTCCACCGGCGATCGCGACATCGACCTCACCGTCCGCCAGTGCCTTCGCCGCCGTCGTCACCGAGAGCAGCGATGAGGAACACGCCCCGTCGACCGTGTAGCCGCCGCCGTTGAGATCGAAGTGGTTACAGATACGACCGGCGATCGTGTTGGACAGGCCACCGGCGAGAGTGTCCTCGTCGATGGGTGGGAACGGGCTCTTGTAGGCGGTCTCGAGGTTGTCGAGAAACCTGGTCAGCCGGTCGTCGTCCCAGCCCTCCTCGTTGAGCGCGGCGCCGACCGTGCGGCGCACATACGGCCAGCGCAGGCGCAGGATGTTGGCCCTGGTGAACTCGCCGGTGAGGGTGTTGCCCACGATCACCGCGGTGCGTTCGCGGGGAAGGCCCTCGGCCTGGGGAAAGCCCGCGTCGGACAATGCCCGCCCTGCCATGTCGAGGGCGAGCCAGTGCGTGAGGTCGGTTGAGCGATAGGTGCTTCCAGCGATCTTGTGAGCGACCCTGTCGAACTCGTACCCGTCGATGACGGCGGCGTTACGCGCGTAGAAACGGTCGGGAGCGGCCGGGTCGGCGTCCCAGTAGTCCTCCAGGCGCATACGCACGTCGGGCAGCCGACGGAAGGCGCGGCGACCGGCGAGGGCGTTCTCCCACAGTTCCCGTGGAGAGGACGCGTCGGGGTAGCGGCATGCCATGCCGACGATCGCGATCCTGGTCATACCTTGGCGACCTCTCCCGGCGGGGCGGTGAGTGCGGGGGGCGCCTCGGTCCGGGCCTGGGCCGTCTCCTGCTCGCGGGCCCTGTCGACGACGTACAGGGCCCACAGGAACCCGCCGCGGATCAGGCAGGCGGCGGCGGTGGAGAAGAACAGCCCATACGGGATGTTCATTCCGGTGAGCAGGCCGTATATGGCGGCCGTACCGCCGCCGAAGGCGACCTGTGCGAGGGGCCTGGACGGGGTCGTCCCCGGATCGGTGATCATGTAGTTGGTGAAGAGGACGAAGACGATGCCGGTCATCATCGACAGGTTGCCGGGGATCGAGGTGTCGTCGATGATCAAACCTCGGATGATCCCCTGCAGAGCGAACCCGCCCACCCAGGCGCCGATCAGCCACATGCGGTTGGTGAGCTTGGAGTTGAGCATGGTGCCCAAGATGATGATGACGACGGGGATGATCCAGTCGATGGGGTTGGCGACGTTCTCACTGAAGTGGTATGGCGGCGCGATGCTGGCCCACGGGAAAACGATCAGGATCACCGTGATACCGAAGTTGGACGGGTTCATGAAGTGCCGCAGGCGGCCACGGACCGGCGCTCTGAGCACCCACTTCGCGCCGATCGCAACGATGACGCCGAACATCATGATCAGGATCTGGTCATTGACGTAGATCAGCATGTTCAAGGCGATGCTGGTGATATGTGCGGGATAGAGGAACTCCACCAGCCCACGGAAGCCGTTGCCGAGGAATCTCGGCGCGCGCCCCTCGGTCCGGGCCGCGATGGCCTCCAGGGCGATCTCCACAGAGTAACCGGTGGCCAGGGCCACGAACGGCCACGCGTAAGCCTGCTCGAATCCCCACCAGGCGTATCCGAGGATGTTCAAGATCGTGATCGAGATCGCGAACCTGCGGAGAGCCTTGATGATCTTCGGGTCGCGATGGGGAGGGGTGTTCGTCTTCTCGGCCATGTCACTTCTCCTTCGCCTGCGAGCCGAGCTTGAGCGAATGCCGGCCCGGGGTGAGCTGGAGATCCTGCTCACGCACCTGGCCGGTCCGGTCGCGCCATGTCAGATGCACCTTCAGCGGCTCGGTCACGTTCTGTCCGAGGCCGATATGCACCATGTGGCTGCGTTTGCCGGAGTGGCCGCTGCCACCGTCGACATGGCCGATGAACGTACGGCCGTGTTGGGTGGTCACCTTCACCTGCGCGCCGACCACGGGCGACCCGGGAGCCGTGAGCGTGCCGGCCACCGCGCTGTTCGCGTCCGTCGCACTCTCATGGGTCAGCCGGAGCCCGAGGAAGTCGCCGGGAGCCGGGCTCTGGTTCTGGTAGAACACCGGTGGGCCGAACTGTCGCGCGACCGCGAAGTCGACCAGCCCGTCCCCGTTCGAGTCACCCGTGGCGATGCCACGGGTGGGAATCGGTACCGCCAGGCCGAGTTCTTCGGCCACGTTGGCGTACTGACCGTCCGCGCCCTTGGCGAAGAAGGCGAGAGTCTGGTTTCCGGAGAGATCCGAGCCCTCCCGGACGACCGGCCATGACGTGGGGTGGCGCAGGACACCGTCGTTGGCGGCCGCCAGTTCCTGCAACTGTGCCCAGCGGTTCACCCAGCCCTTGACGAACCCCGTGGCCTGAGTGATCGCCGGCTCGCCGCTGTTGTTGAAATCCTGGATCTTGACGTCCCAGCCCCAGCCCGACCAGGCGGTGCGCACCTGGGCGCTCCGGTCCTCCCACGGGGCCACGCCCTCGCGCAGCCTCGCGCGCAGATCGGCCTGGTCCTTGGCCGTGGAGACGAACTGGAAGTTGCTCTCCTGGATGCCGTACGACGTGGTGATGTTGCTGACGAAGAAGTCGTAGATGCCGTCCTGGTTGAGGTCCGCGGTGTCCGAACCCATCCCCTTGAACGAGTCATGTCCCAGCGTCTTGGACTTGGGGATCCATGGCGTGCGCTCGCCTTCGACCAGCGAGAACCTGATGTTCCCCGGTGTGGACGTGTTGTGCAGCAGCCGGTCGGGGCCGAAGTCGTTGTTCAGGAACAGCTCGGGGAGCTGGTCGCCGTCCAGATCGAGGGAGGTCGCCCCGAGTTCCCAGCCCCGCGAGATGTCCTCCGGCAGAACGTCGTCCAGTCTCTGGAAGGCAGGCGTGCCTTCCGCCGTTCCGGTCCAGCGGAAGAAGTAGTCCCGGCCGCCGTTGAAGGCCCGGGACATGGAGTCGTTCATCTCCACTTCTCCGCCGCTCGCGGTGTCGTCCAGGATCTTCGAGCCGTCGGCGAAGTAGTTTCCGATGAAGACATCGAGGTGGGAGTCACCGTCGAAGTCGGCGACGGTGGCCACGTTGGTGTTCCAGATGGGGCCGGTGTACCCGCCGCCGCCGGAGCCTTGCACCAGCTCGGCGGGCTGGAACGCGTCGGCGGAGAGCGCCGACGCGCCGGCCCGCTGTAGATAGAGGATCGGCGAGCGGCCCCAGTAGTAGACCAGCAGGTCCTGGCGGCCGTCCTCGTTGAGGTCGGCGGGGACGCAGCCCATGGGCGCCATGGCCTTGTTCATGGGCAGGGCCCCGGGGGTCAACGCGAACGGCCCGTACCGGTCGGACCGCTCACCCGGTGTAGGTGTGACCACCACCTGGTCTATCCGGGTGTCGACGATGCAGAGATCGTTGTCGAAGCCGTCCCCGTCCAGGTCGTTCATCGCGACCGCGGCGCCGACGGAGGAGATCCAGGCGCTGATCTTCTCGTAGCCCTTGTTCACTTTGCGGATCGTCTGCTGGGGGAATCCGCCGGGCATCGCGACGCTCAACGGGGTGAACGCGTACTTGCTCGCCAGGGCCGCTCTGTTGTCCGCGGACGCGAAGCGCGGATTACCCGCCACGAACATGGTCGCCATCAGCCCGAGGGCGACGATTCCAGGTAGTTGCCGATACAGCCATTTGGCCTTCGTCGTCACGGGGTGACACCTCCAAGGGATGCGAACTGATCTGCAAGGCGCCGCCGCCATACCTCGTAGGCCGGTAGTCCACCCCGCACCGTCCCGTTGGGACGGGTGTCAAGGCTGATCCACGCGGCGTGTTCCGGCGTCGTGCCACAGAGGACCTGCGTCGCGACCTCGTTCTGCGGCGTCAGCAGGCCCGCTCTGACCCGGGCCTCGGCGGCGAAGGCGCTTCCCTGCGCCAGGTGAGAGCGATAGGTTCCCGCGCGGTCGCACAACCTCCGCAGCTCCTCCGCGGAGGCGCCGCCCGCATACGTGGCGGCGAGCCCGACACCGCTCCATAGGTCGGGGTTACGCCGCTCGGGGAACTTGTCGATCATCGAGGCGACCCGATCGGCGTCGGTCCCGCCGATGAACCACATCGCCCGTCCGATGCCCTGGTCGATGGCCCGGTCGGCGTAGGACCGGGGGTCCCTGGCAGGCCATGGGAAACCGGGATCCTGATACTGCTCGTCGATGTATCGCCGGGTGTGGAAATAGGCCTGGTGGAAGCCGAAGCCGTCGTGTACGAGCCACAGCAGCAGCGGGTCGAGGCCGGTGCTCTTGGGCCAGCGGAACCGAGGCAGTCGCGCCATCGCCCAGCCGATACCGATGTAGACCATGTACACGTGGTCCCGCCCCCGTCCGGCGAGGAGGTCGTCGACCTTGCTCCCGCTCCCGAACGGCAACCCGTCGAGGACGGCACAACCCATCCCCGCGCCCTCGTAGGCGAATCCGCGGAACCGCCGGGGGATCTCCTCCAGGCGCCCCTCCGCCTCGGTGACGGAACGCGCCTCCATGACGTGCGCATAGCCTTGGAGGAACGTTCCGCCGATCGTCTCCAGCAGTTCCCGGGACTCGGGACTCTTCACGTGGAAACCACGGGTCTCCATCTTCGTCTCCGAGACGCCGGGCGTCAGAATATGACGCCTCAGCGACCGTAGAGCCTTTTTCAATTTCCTTTCCTCCCAAACCCTTCCACGAGTTCGATGATCAACCGAATCCAACTCCGGAGCTAATTGAAGAATGCTCGCCCGGCGCCCTCGGCTCACGTTTTCAACGGGGGCGGCATCAAGCGGAAACAGGGTCGCCGGAGGCCGGGAAACGCGCCCGCACCCTTTGCCTCCACAGCTCGTATTGCGGGAGGGGGCCGGAGTCATGAGGGCTCACCTCGGTGTCGTCGGCGAGAGCGACGGCGTCCTGGAGAGACAGGCCCGCCAGGACGCTCACCGCCGTCTCGGTATGCGTCGGGGCGAAACCCGCGTAACTGCGGGCCTTGGCCGCGAAGACCGCGCCCTGAGCCAGTTCCGGCCGGTGTGCGCCGGCCTCCCGGTGCAACGTGGAGAGCGCCTCGGCCCCGCAGCCCCCGGCGAACGTCGCGGCCAGCCCTACGCCGCTCCACAGGTCGGCCTGCCGGTGGCTCGCGAAACGCCGCACGGAGGCGGCGACATTCGGCACCTGGCCGCCGTGGACGAACCACAGCGCCCGGCCGACGCCCTGGTCCACCGCGCGTGTGAAGTAGCCGGGCGAGCCTTCCCACGGATACGGCGAGGGAACGTACTGCCCATCCACCCAGCGCCCGGTGTCGAAGTAGGCACGGTCGAAGCCGTAGCCGTCGACCGCCAGCCAGCTCATCGTCGGGTAGTACGCCGACCCGGTCAGGTCGGGCATGACCTTCTTCCACAGTGGCCTGGGCAGCCGTGCCATGGCGAAACCGATGCCGATGTAGGTGAGGAAGACATGCGGCTGTCCTGGGCCGAGCAGCAGGTCCCGGACACGATGACCACGACCGCCGCCCATGGCGTCGAGGATGGTGAAGGCCATCGCCGCACCTTCGTAGGCGAATCCCCGCAGTTCGGGTTCCACCATGCTCAAGCGTTGCTCGACCTCCCATCGACCTCGGGCGTCGATTCCCCATTCGAACCCGCAGACGACTGCCTGGGGAATGGCCTCCAGTCGCCGCGTAGCGTCCGTCTGTGTCACAGGGAAACCTCGCCCGGCGAAAGTCACATCAGCTAGGGGCGGAGCCAGCAGAAGCCTGCGCAAGGAGCCAGATAAAGTCGACATCATGCCTTCTGAATTCGCCTTCGGATCCGATCGGATAATGGTCGTACGTGAATTCCCCTATGGCGTCTTCGGGGCTGCGTTTCGCTGTCGGCGTTTTCTGGCCGGACACGTTCGTGATCGGGATTCAAGGGGGAGGTCATCAGAATCGCCTGGCCGGCGAAACCGGTCGGCTGGACGGTCGTGAGCGGGAAGCCGACGAGACCGCCGAGCAGGACGAGCACCCCGTGCCCGCGCCGGAGATGCCCGTTGACGAACACGAAGGTGGCTCACCACCGGGTATCCCCTAGGACCTGGGTGGTGACGCTGTCCCGTGCCATGTACCTCTCCTCGGAGATGGGGATCTCGTGTGGTGGCGTCTCGTCACCTGAACCGTGCGGCACACCACGCTCCACCCAGGGTGAGGCTCCGGCCGAAGCGGCGCTTTTCTCAAAATGCGCTATCGGTGTGTCGGGCCGCACGGCCAGGCATGGCGCGGAAGGACCTGTCCGCGGGAAGAGCCGACCAGATGAGAGCGCGCTCGACCGGCCTCCCGCTCGGTGGAGTCAGCACGTCCAGAGGTGCCGGATCCCATCCGGGCACTGACACTTGGGCGGACACGATGCCATCGCGTGAGGCATGTCGTCCTGCCCCTACGACGAAGAGGTCACACATGGCCAACCGGACAACTCCGAGGCAGAATGCCATGATCCAGCCGTCGGCGCTCAACGGCCGGCATCACCGGACGGCACTGGGCGCCTTCCTCGTGATCGTGCTGGCCCACTGGGCGGAGCACCTCGTCCAGGCGGTCCAGATCTATTTCCTCGACTGGCCCCTGCCCGAAGCCCGCGGCGTGCTCGGAGTGCCCTTCCCATGGCTGGTGCAGTCGGAATGGATGCACTACGGCTACGCGCTGATAATGCTCGCCGGGTTCCTGCTGCTTCGCAAAGGCTTCACCGGGCGCTCCCGCACCTGGTGGAACGTCACCCTGGGTATTCAGGCCTGGCACCACCTGGAGCACTTCCTGCTACTGGCACAGGCACTGACCGGTGGCAACCTGCTGGGCAAGCCGGTGCCCACCAGCATCATCCAGCTTCTGGTCCCCAGGGTGGAGCTTCACCTGTTCTACAACGCCGTCGTGTTCGCACCCATGGTGGTGGCCATGCTCCTGCACCGGCGTCCCCGTGAATCCGAACGTGCCCGGATGCACTGCGGCTGCGCACTCGCTCCCGCGCGGTGACGACGGCGGGCCGACCGGCCGGGCACGGGCGCTCCCCGATCTTTACTACGGCGCTGACCCTCATAGGGGCTTTCCTCCTGTACATCGCCGTGCCGAACATCGGTCCGGTCATGCGTGCGGCCCGCGCGGACGGGACTCCCGGTGTGTTCACCGCGGAGCGTCTCTACTGCGTCCAGCATCCCGGGCACGAGAGTTGCGGCTGGATCGGGAGGTTCCGGTCCGACGACGGTGCGCTGCGTCGGACCGGTGTGACGCTCCACGGCAGCGGTCGCGACTCGCACCACATCGGCAGGGAGACCCGGGCCGTCGACGTCGGGCGGATGAACCGGGTCTACGGCCCGGAGGGCTCGTCGGAATGGGTGTTCACGGTGTTGATTCTCGTCGCTGGGACGGTGATCCTGGCCTATCCGCACGCCCGCTCGTTGCGCCGGTCGATTGCGGGGCCACCGGCTCCAGAGTCGATGGCCTGATCGGCGTTTTGCGACGCGGAAGACGGGAGGGGGCGGTCGGGCCTTCTCGTTCGTCCCCGGAGGTTTTCCGTCTCCCGCCCCGCCTGCACTCACCGGGCCCGGTGAGTGCAGGCGCATCTCGGTGCCCCGCTCCTGGCCGGGCCGGTCGGAGAAGGAACCGGCGGTCATCTCCGACGCCGGCGTGTTCCGCACCGTGTACGGGCGTCAGCGGATCCGGCCGAGGAGTGCGGCCAGTTCGTCCGGCGCGGTGAACATGGGCCAGTGGCCGGTGTCGATGGTATGGAAAGCCCAGGTCGGGGCGGTCCGTAGGACAGCGACATCAGGCGTCAGCTGATCGTCGACATGGTCCTTGGCACAGACCACGTAGGTGGCGCGCTGCTCGGCGAGGGGGCGCTGGAGAACGGCCGGCTCGGTGATCGTGCGGCCGGGATGGCCGACACAGTGGTCGGCCAGCCACTGCGCCTGGTACGAGGTGAGGTCGGTGTCCTCGGAGAGGAGGTCGGCGTCAGGGGCGGGCCAGTAACCGTGGTTGTCGGCGATGAGGGCGTTCTCACCAGACTGCTGATCAGGGGGGAACGCCTGGAGCATCGACCGGCCATGGCGGGGGAGGACCGCCTCGACGTAGACCGTGTGAGCGACGCGGCCGGAGGCGCGGTCGGCGACCTGGCCGGCGACGATGCCGGAGTAGCTGTGGCTGACCAGGACGACGTCGCGCAGATCCGCGTTGACGAGCACGGCCAGAACATGGTCGACATGGCTGCTCAGGCCGATGTGGGAGGCGTCGCCGCAGAGACCGTCCAGGCCTGGCAGGGTCAGCGGGTGAGCCTGGTGGCCCAGGGCGCGCAGGCGGGTGGCGACTGGTTCCCAGGCCCATGCACCCATCCAGGGGCCGGGGAGCAAGACGAAGGTGGTCATGGGATCTCTCCTTTCTCGGTGGACAGGACGCGAGGCAGGTGGTGCGGTGCCAGGGGCCACGATCGGAGCGGATGGCGAGTCGGCCGTTACCTGATCGCGGATCTCCTGAGCTTGATCTAACTTGAAGATCAGACCTTAGCCGGGCAGGCGGCGGCGAACCTCAGCCGGTGATCGGGGGATGAGGCTGCGAGTGTGAGGAGTGGTCGATGGTGAGCCGTTCGAGCTCCTGGGCGGAGATCATCCTGACACCGGTGATCTCGTTCGGGCGCTCGGCCGCCGCGGCGATCAGCTCTTCGGACCAAGGGCGGCCGATCCAGAGAAGAGAAGGCGGTGACGGGCGGGGGTGTAGGGTCGGCGGCATGACCTGGCGACATTGATCCTGAACCAGAGGCCGGTCCGGCGCGAGCTGCCGCGGACCCCCGGAGATGCCGAGCATCCCGAGTCCGTACAGTCCCCGCGAGAAGGACCCCATGACCGCTTCTTCTCTTCGCGTGCCCGGCGGGCGCGCGAAGCACCTGGCCGCGACGCTCTACGCCTACACCTTTCTTGATGAGTTCGTCCTGCTCTATCCGTTCTATACGTTGCTCTTCGTCGACACGGGCCTGTCGACCGCTGAGATCTCCTCGCTCCTGGTGGTCTGGTCACTGACCTCCGTGGTGATGGAGGTCCCGTCAGGAGTGTGGGCCGACACCGTCTCGCGGCGCGGGTTGCTCGCCCTCGCGCCGCTGGTGGCCGCCTTCGGCTTCGGTCTGTGGGTCGCCGCCCCCTCCTACTGGGTGTTCGCCGCGGGCTTCGTCCTGTGGGGCGCCTCGGGAGCGCTGCAGTCGGGCGCGCTGGAGGCGCTGGTCTACACCGAGCTCGACCGGCTGGGCGCCGCCGGCCGCTATGCCGCGATCATGGGCCGGGCCCGCGCGATCGGCACGGGCGCCGTCATGGCGTCCATGGCAGTCGCCGCCCCGGTGTTCGCCTTCGGCGGCTACCGGCTGGTCGGCGCCGGCAGTGTGCTGGCCTGCCTGCTCGCCGCGGCGGTCGCGCTGACCTTTCCCGAACATCGCGCACCCGGGCGGCGGGGGGAGACCTCGCCGGGTGGCTACGCCGCCACCCTGCGTGCCGGGCTGCGGGAGGCGCGCGCCGACCGGACGACGCGCCGGGCACTGCTGCTGGTGCCGGCGGTGACGGCACTGTGGGGATCGCTGGAGGAGTACGTTCCGCTGCTCGCGGCCGGCGCCGGGGTCGCCACGCAGGCCGTGCCACTCGTGGTGCTCCTGGTCTCCGCGGGGGTCGCGGTCGGCGGCGTGCTCGCGGCGGCCGGGCGGAGCTTCACCGGCGGGGAGTTCGCGGCCCTTCTCGCGTTCGGAGCGCTGGCGCTCGGCGCGGGTGCGGCCAGCGGGGTCGCGGCGGGGTTCGTCGCGGTCGCGGCGGCCTTCTGCGCCTTCCAGATGGCGGGGGTGCTGGCCGACGCGCGGCTGCAGGAGAGCATCACCGGCCCGGCCCGTGCCACCGTGACCTCGCTGGCCGGGCTGGGCACCGAGGTGGGCGCCATCCTCGTCTACGGCGGCTACGCCGCGGCCTCGGCGCTGACCGATCACGCCACGATCTTCACGGCCGCCGCGGTGCCGTACGCCCTTCTCGCCCTGGTGCTGTTCCTCGGCGGGTCCCGCTCGGCGGTCCGTGAACCCGGGTGAGCCGGGCCGGGCCCATCGCGGCCCGGCTCAGCGGCCCGTGAACCGGGGCAGGCCGAGTTCGGCGAAGACCGGGCGGTGGTCGCTGTCCGGCAGGGGGTGGACACCGAAGCTGTTGACCGCCATGCGCGAGTCGGCGAGCACATGGTCGATCGTCACGCCGGGCATGGGCTCCCAGCCCTGCTGCGGCCAGGTGGGGACCAGGCCGTGCCCGGTGACGTCGGCCGCGTCGCGGTAGCCGCTGCCGAGCAGGTCGCGTACCAGCCCGTGGTCGAGGGTGGCGTTGAAGTCGCCGGCCAGTACCCGCAGCTGCCCGCCCGCCCTGGGCAGCGCCCGCAGCCCCTCGTCCCAGCACCAGACCTTGTAGTCGTACCTGGGCGCGCAGGGGTGGACCGAGACGACCTCGATCTCGTGGCCGCTCGGATGCCTGATCACCCCCCGTGCCTGCCGGAACCTGCCCAGTGCGATCAGGGGTCTCTCGGTGATGGGATGCCTGGAGTAGATGCCGGAGCCGTGCACCCCGCCGACCGCGCGATCCACCACATGGGGCATGCGCTCGCGCAGGCCGGTCGCCTCCAGGCGCTCGCGCGCGGCGGGAGTGAGCTCCTGGAGGGCCAGCACGTCCGGATCGAGGGAGCGCACGAGATCCATCAGGGCGTCGGTGTCTCCCGCGCCGACGGCCAGGTTCGCGGCGAGCACCCGGAGCCGCCCGTCCGAGGCGGGCTGGTCGCCGTCGGCGAAGTGGCGGGGGAGTACGGCCGTCGCCAGCACCGCGCCGGTGACCAGGGCGAGGGCCGCGGCCGCCCAGCGGCGCAGCCCCAGGGCCAGGAGCAGCGGGATCACCGAGGCCACCGCCGCGTACGGGGTGAAGGCCACCAGGGGGACCCACTGCCAGACCGGGGTCCAGCCGCTCGTCCTGAGCGCCGCCCACACCGCGAACGGCAGCACCATCGGCCACACCAGCAGGCCCGCCCATCTCGATCTGATCATGAAGCCGGAGCGTAACGGTCTTCTGTGCAGATTCGGTGGAGATCGGAGGTTTTGTTCGCGCAGATGCGAGAGGCCGGCGGGCACCCCCCCATGAGGTTGCAAAGAAAATGAAAGTCATTATCATTCTCTTTTGTCCGGCCTATGGCTAAGGAGGCGTTTTGGGGCATCTGCTGATGGTCGAGAGCTGGGTGGGGGCGATGAGCTCCCTCCTTCCCCGAGCGATCCGGGAGGCGGGCCACCGGTTCACCTTCCTCACTCGTGATCTGCACCACTACCTGCGCGTTCCGTCCGGGGCCTGCGCGCACCCCCTGCTCGCCGCCGACAACGTGGTCACCGCCGAGACCAACGACGTCCCCGCGCTCCTGAGGCGCGTCGAGCGGCTTCACGAGGTCTTCGGCTTCGACGGTGTGATCTCCTCGTGCGACTACTACCTCGCGACGGCCGCGCGCCTCGCCTCCCATCTGGGACTGCCCGGGGCCGGGCCGGAGGCGGTGGAGCGGGCCTACCGCAAGGACCTCACCAGGCAGGCACTGAGAGAGGCCGGACTGCCGGGGCCCGCCTTCGCCGTCACGAGCGGATGGCCGGAGACGGCCGCGCGCGCCGGAGAGATCGGCTACCCCCTGGTGATCAAACCGGTCGACCTGTGCGCCGGGATGTACGTGCGCAGGGTGGACGACCGTGAGCAGCTCCGCGAGGCATACCTGGCGCTGGAGGGCTTCCCCGTCAACGCGCGCCGGCAGCGGCGGCTGCCCGTCGTCCTGCTGGAGGAGGTACTGACCGGGCCCGAGATCAGCGTCGAGTCGATCACCTTCGAGGGTGAGACCTCCATCATCGGGATCACCGACAAGAGTCTCGCCGGCGAGCCATGGTTCGTGGAGAGCGGCCATATGTTCCCCGCCGCGCTCGACCCCGGCACGGCGCGGTCCGCGCGGGAGGCGGCACTCTCGGCCTTGGCGGCGGTCGGTCTAGACCACGGCGTGGCCCACACGGAGCTGAAACTGACCCCGGACGGCCCACGAGTCGTCGAGATCAACCCCCGGCCCGCGGGAAACCAGATCACTGAGCTGGTCCGGCGGGTGACGGGCGTCGACATACCGATGGCCTATGCCCAGCTCGCGCTGGGAGAGCGGCCCCGGCCGGCCCCCGCCGACACCGGGGTGCGCAGCGCGGCCATCGCCTTCCTGCTTTCCCGGCAGCCGGGGACGCTCTCCGCGATCCACGGCACCGGGCGGCTCGCCGAGGCCGGCGACGTCGTCGAATGGCAGATCAAGGCACCGGGATTCCCGACGGGTGAGCCGACGAGCAACAACGGCTACCTCGGGCACGTGATGGTCGCCGACACCGCGGGCCTGGGCGCCCGCTCCCGGGCCGAACGTCTCGTGGCCGGCCTGACCGTGGAGTACGCGTGAAACCGGCGACCGCGAGCGACCTGGACGCCCTGGTGGCGGACGTGCTGGCGGGCCGGGTGGGCTCCGACCCCGCGCGGCAGCGGATCAGTGTCGGGTTCGTGACCAGGCAGGGGGCCCGCCACGCGACCCGGGGCCACGGCTACCGCAACCACGTGATCAGCCTCCGGCTGGGCGGGGCGGTGGGGTCCTGTGCGGTGGAGCCGGACGGGATACCCGACGACGCGGTGTACGACTGCCTGGGCCGAGACGTGGCCACGCTGCTGTCGCACCCGCTGGCCGCGGTGCGCACGGCCGCCCTGGACGCCTATCTGATGCACGAACGACCCCACGACCCCGCCGACGCGGTGACCGTTCCCGCTGGCTCATCCCTGGACAAGTCCCTGGCCAGGGCGGCCGCGGTCGTGGACCTCCTCCCGGTACGGCCCGGAGGACGTGTGCTGGTGGTCGGCGTGGTCAACTCCCTCCTGCAGCGCCTGCGGGAACGCGGCATCCGTTACGTGCCGTGCGACCTGCGAGGTGGCGAGACCGAGTGGGGCGAACCGCACGTGACCGACGCCGAGGCCGCCCTCGACGACTGCGACGCGGTGCTGGCCTCGGGCATGACGCTGGGCAACGGAACCTTCGAGCCGCTGCTGCGCCACGCGCGCGGCACCGGCAAGCCCCTGGTGCTCTTCGCCCAGACCGGCAGCGCCGTGCTTCGGCGGTTCGTCGGCGCCGGGGTCACCGCCGTCTCCGCGGAGCCGTACCCGTTCTTCTGGCTGGACGGCGGCCCGACCACCGTCTACCGCTACCGGGCGGAGGAGGCGCGATGACCTCCGCACCGGAGCTGCTCGCCCTGCTGGGCAACACCCCCGTCACTCGGATCAGGACCCCGCTGCCCCACCCGCATCCCGGATTCTGGGCCAAGCTCGAAGGGCTCGGCGCCGGTGGCATGAAGGCCAGGGCCGCGGTGTCCATGCTCCTCGGGGCACGGGCCAGGAACGAGCTCAGGCCGGGGGCGCCGGTGGTGGAGTCCACCAGCGGGACCCTCGGCATCGGGCTGGCCTTCGCCGGTCAGGCCCTCGGGCATCCGGTGGTGCTCGTCGTCGACGCCGAGCTGGAACCGAGCATGCGCGCCCTGCTGGGGGCGTATGGCGCACGCCTGGAGACGGTCGACCGGCCGCACCCCGTGGGAGGGTGGCAGCGGGCCCGGCTGGACCGGCTCGGGCAGGTCGTGGACCGGCTGCCCGGGGCGTACTGGCCGGACCAGTACCACAACCCCGACAACCGTGCCGGATACGCCTCCCTGGCGCGCGAGCTGGTCGGCCAGCTGGGCGCGGCCGACGTGCTCGTGTGCAGCGTCGGCACCGGCGGGCACAGCGCGGGCGTGATCTCCGAGCTCCGCCGTCACTGGCCGTGGGTACGGCTCGTCGGTGTCGACACGGTCGGCTCGACGATCTTCGGGCAGCCGGCGCGTCCCCGCCTCATGCGCGGGCTCGGCAGCAGCATCCACCCGCGCAATGTCGCCTACGAGGAGTTCGACGAGGTGCACTGGGTCGGACCCGCCGAGGCCGCCGACGCCTGCCACCGGCTCGCCAGGCACACCTTCGTCACCGGAGGCTGGAGCACCGGGGCGGTCGCGCTCGTCGCGGCCTGGACCGCGCGGGTGGAGGCGGGAGCCCGCGTGGTGACCGTGTTCCCCGACGGGCCGCACCGCTACCTCGACTCGATCTTCAATGACGACTACCTCCGCGCCCGGAGGCTCGCCGGGCGACCGGCGACCCGCCCCCTGGAGATCAGCCACCCGGGTGCCGTCGAGGTGACGGGCTGGGCGCGCTGCCGCCGGGTCGTCGACCCGCTGCGCGCCATGGAGGTCCCGGTATGAGGCTCGACTGGGAGGTCGTCCCGCTGCGGCTGCGCGAGCCCTTCCGGATCTCCCGCTCGACGATGTCCGCGCGCGACACCGTCAGGATCGCGCTCCATCACGACGGGGTGACCGGGTACGGCGAGATCGTGACCAGCGTCCACCTGGGCCTGGATGTGCCGCGCGTCACGGCCGCGCTGGACGGGCTGGGCACCTGGCCGGACCCGGAGGCACTTCTCGCGGAGCTGCCGGGCCTGCCGTGCCCGCCGGGAGTGCTGGCCGGTCTCGACGCCGCCGTGCTGGACCTGATAGGCGGGCGCGACGGGCTGCCCGTCCACCGGCTCGCCGGGTCTCCCTCCTGGCAGCCGGTGCCCACGGCGTACACGATCGGGATCTGCGGCACGGAGCGGGCGGCCGAGACCGCCCGTCGCCTGCACGCACGCGGATTCACCGTGCTGAAGATCAAGGCCGGGTCGCCCGACCTGGACGACGACGTCGCGCGGGTCGCCGCGGTCAGGGCCGCCGCTCCCGGCGCGCGCCTGCTGCTCGACCCGAACGGCGCCTGGAGCGCCGAGCGGGCCGTCGGGCTGCTGGAGCGGATGCCTTACCTGGACGCGGTCGAACAGCCCATCCCGCCCGGCCGTCCCGACCTGCTGGCCTGGATCGGCGCGAGGTCCCCGATACCGGTGATCGCCGATGAGGACGCCGGGGGAGTGACCGAGGTCGAGCGGCTGGCCGGAGCCGTCCAGGGGGTCAACATCAAGACGGCCAGGTGCGGCGGCGTGCTGGCCGCGCTCGGCGCCATCGCCGCGGCACGGCGCGGTGGTATGGACGTCATGCTGGGCTGCCTGGTCTCCAGTTCGCTCGGCATCGCCCCGGCCGCGCACCTGGCCGGGCAGGCCCGCTGGGTCGACCTCGACGGACACCTGCTGCTGGCCCGCGACCCCTGGACCGGCCTCGGTGGCGAGGACGGCGTGTTGCGGCTCTCCGGCCGCCCCGGTCTCGGCGTCAGGCCGGCGGCATGAGGGCGTTCCGATCCTTCCCGCTGTCGGTGCGCCTCCTGCTGGTCAACCAGATGGGGGTCAACACCGGGTTCTACCTGCTTGTCCCCTATCTCGCCGGCTATCTCGGCGGAGACCTGGGGCTGTCGGCCACGGTCGTGGGAGTGGTGCTCGGCGTGCGCAACCTCAGCCAGCAGGGGCTGTTCCTGATCGGCGGGACCGCCTCCGACAGGCTCGGCGCGCGAACCGTCATCATCGCGGGGTGCGCCCTGCGCGCCGCGGGCTTCGGCCTCTTCGCGATCGACGGCTCGCTGCCCGTGCTGCTCGGTGCCTCCGTCCTGTCGGGGCTGGCCGGAGCGCTGTTCAACCCGGCCGTACGCTCCTACCTGGCCACCGAGGCGGGTGACCGCCGCGCGGAGGCGTTCTCCCTGTTCAACGTGTTCGCCAGCACCGGGGCACTGCTCGGCCCGCTGCTGGGCGGCGCGCTGCTGCTGGTCGACTTCCGGGTGGCGGCCGTCGTCGCCGCACTGATCTTCGCCGGGCTGACGGTGGCGCAGGCGCTGACGCTGCCGCCCCGGAGCGTCCCGGCCGCCGGGGGGTCGGTGCTCGCAGACTGGCGGGAGTGCCTGGCCAACCGCCGGTTCGTCGCCTTCACGCTGGCGCTGAGCGGGATGTTCGCGCTGCAGAACCAGCTCTACCTCATTCTGCCGATGCGCGCGGCGGAGGTCACCGGTTCCGCCGCCTCCGTGGCGGCGCTCTTCCTCGTGTCCACTGTCGCCACCCTGCTGCTGCAGGTGCGCGTCACCCGATGGCTGCAGGACCGCCTCAGCCGTGGCACGGCCATCGCGCTCGGCCTGGCGACGATGGGCGCGGCCTTCCTGGCCCCGCTGCTGCCCGGCCTGGTCCCGGTGCTGCTCGCCGCGCTCGGGCTGGCCATGGGAGTGATGATCGCGCAGCCGTTCGTGCTCGAGCTGATCCCCGCCTTCGGCGGGGAGGGCGTCACCGGAACCTACTTCGGAATGTTCTACCTCGCCTCCGGCCTGGTCGCCGCGGTGGGCAACGTCGCCGTCGGCTGGGCGGGCGACACGGCCGGCTGGCTCGCCTGGCCCCTCTGCGCGGTGATCGGTCTGGGCGCCGCGCTCGCGGTCCGCCATGTCGGCGTACCGGAAAGGACGGCATCGGGATGAACATCCCCGCATCGGAGGAGGCGGTGTGGTCGTGAACCTCCTGACCGACAATCCCGAGCTGTACGAGCTGCGCTTCCCCGACCCCGACCACCTCGCCGCCCGTTTCGCCGACGACGTCGCACGCCGCTTCGGCGGCGGGAGCCGGCTCCTCGACATCGGCTGCGGCACCGGCCGCGATGCCGGTCACCTGGCCCGCAACGGCTACACCGTCACCGGCCTGGACCTCTCGGAACCGATGCTGGCCCACGCGCGCGGCCGGCACCCGGGCGTGGAGTTCGTCAACGCCGACATGAGGTCGTTCGACCTCGGCCGCCGGTTCGACGTGATCACCTGCCTGGACAGCGCGCTGCTCTACTGCCAGGAGAACGCCGACCTGACGGCCTTCCTGTCCCGCTGCCGGGGGCACCTGGTGCCGGGCGGGCTGCTCGTCGCCGAGATGCGCAACGGCGCCTTCTTCCTCGGCGACACCGGGCTGCTGGAGGGCACCGTCACCACGTCGGTGCTCTGGAAGGGCGTGGCCTACACCTCACACACCCGCCTGTGGATCGACCACGCCGCCCAGCTGCTCCGCCGCCACCGCACCTGGGAGTGGCCGGGACGTGCCGGGCCCCTGCACCAGCGCTCGGCCTGGCGACTGCTCTTTCCCCGGGAGCTGGAGTACTTCCTCGACGTCGCCGGATTCGAGGTGCTGGCCCTGTTCGACGGGCCCGGGCCGCGTACCCGGCCCTCCTGGACTCCCGGGGCGCCGCTGTGGCCCGGACTGTCCGGCGACCGACTCCACCTCGTGGCCCGGCTGCGGGATCCGGCGGGCCGTCCCGAGGTCCGTCCCGCAGATCACCCGACCGATCGTTCAGCCGATGAAAGGACCCCCTTCCGATGCACTCCCTGAACCGCCGCGGTTTCCTCGGCACCGCCGCCGGGTTGTCCGCCGCCCTGCTCGCCGGATGCGGCACCGGCCCCGCGCCGGGGACCGCCGCGACGGGCGGGCCCCGGAAGGGGGGCCGGCTGCGCGCCGCGTTCGCCGGGGGAGGGGCCCAGGAGACCCTGGACCCGCACCTGTCCAACCTGTTCGTCGAGGCCTCCCGGTCCAAGGCGCTGTTCGACAAGCTCGCCGACTACGGCCCCGACCTGTCCGTCCTGCCTCGCCTCGCCGAGAGCTGGGAACCCTCCGCGGACCTCACCAGGTGGCGGGTCACCCTGCGCGAGGCGACCTTCCATGACGGCAGGCCCGTCCGCGCCGACGACGTCCTGTACAGCTACGCGAGGATCGCCGACCCCGCCCGCGCCTTCCGGGCCAAGACCACCCTGGCGGTGATCGACCTGGCTGCGAGCAGGGCCGTCGGCGAGCGCGCCGTCGAGTTCGCGCTCAGGCGGCCGTTCGCCGAGTTCCCCAACATCCTGGCGGCCTTCGGTGTCTTCGTCGTCCCCGAGGGCGTCGAGGACTTCACCAGGCCGGTCGGATCCGGCCCGTTCTGCTTCGGCTCCTTCGAGCCTGGCTGCTCTCTGCTGCTGCGGCGCAACGCCGACTACTGGGAGGGCGCGCCCCACCTCGACGAACTGCAGTACCTGATCGCCAACGAGGAGCCGGCCCGCGTCAACGCCCTGCTCGGCGGGCAGGCCGACTACGCCCACGACATCACCGCGACCACCGCGCGGACCTACCGGGGCAACGACCGGCTGGCCGTCACGCGGCTCACCAACAGCGGTATGCAGGCCTTCGCCATGAAACTGGACCGCCCACCCTTCGACGACCGGAACCTGCGCGAGGCCGTGTTCCTGCTGGCCGACCGGGAGCAACTGGTGGAGACCGTGCTGGCAGGGGCCGGGCAGGTCGGCAACGACCTGTTCGGCAGGGGCTACCAGTACTACGCCGAGGAGATCCCCCAGCGCGCCCACGACCTGGAGAAGGCGAAGTGGCTGGTGGACAAGGCCGGTGCCAGGGGACTCAAGGTGCGGCTCGACACCTCCGCGGCGGCCGGCGGTTTCGTGGAGTCCGCAAGCGTCTTCGCCGACCAGATGCGCCAGGCCGGGTTCGATGTCGAGGTCGCCGTGGGTGACAAGGACACCTACTGGAAGGACGTCCTCGACAGGGGCAGCCTTTGCTGCTTCCGCTCCGGCGCGATGCCCATCGAATCCCACTTCGCGCAGCGCCTGCTCACCCCGTCCACCACCAACATCACCAAGTGGAGACGCCCGGAGTTCGACGCGCTCTACGCCAAGGCCGTCTCGCTCGCCGACGAGAGGGCCCGCCGCGACGTCTACGCGGAGATGCAGCGCATGCAGCACGCCGAGGGCGGCTACCTCGTCTGGGGCTTCGCCGACTGGCTCGTCGCGACCAGACCGGGAGTGGGCGGCGTCGTCGACGCTCCGGCCAACACCCTCGACTGGGCCCGCTTCGACAAGGTCTGGCTGGCTTGACGGGCAATCGGATCCCACGCGCCGCGCCCGGTCGCCGCGCGGCGCCCCGCCTCTCCGCCGGAGCACACCGGACGAGCCTGCCCAGGTACGCCGCCCGTCGCCTGGCGCTCGGCTTCGCGCAGGTGGTGGCGGTCACGGCACTGGTGTTCGCCCTCACCGAGGCGCTGCCGGGGGACGCCGCCGTGGTGCTGGCCGGTGACGCGCCGGACCCGGCGCGGATCGAGCGGATCCGCGAGGAACTGGGGCTCGACCGGCCCGCACCTGCGCGCTACGCCGACTGGCTGCTCGGCCTGCTCCATGGTGACCTCGGGGCGTCGCTGACGGCGGGGCGTCCGGTCACCGGGTTCCTCGCCGACGCCGCCGGGCCGACCGTTCAGCTCGCCGCCGTCACCCTGCTGCTCCTGGTGCCGCTGGCCGTGGCCGCCGGCGTCGTCGCCGCGCTCCGCGAGGGCCGGTTGCTCGACCGGACCCTGACCGCGGCGGGTGTCGCCCTGTACTCGGTGCCGGAGTTCGCCCTCGCCGTGGTGCTGGTCGCGCTGTTCGCACTGCGGCTCGGCTGGTTTCCGCCCACCGCGGTGGGGGTCGGCACGAATCTGTTCGCGCAGCCGGCCGTGCTGGTGCTGCCACTGCTGGCGCTGCTCGCCCGGCCGATCTGCTCGATCAGCAGGCTGGTCAGGGCCGGGATGGTCGACGCCCTGGGCTCGGAGTACGTCCGTCACGCTCGCAGGCTCGGTCTCTCCGGCCGGCGGGTGACGTTGGCGCACGCCCTGCCCAACGCGGTGGCACCGGCCGCGCAGCAGCTCGCCAGGACCACGGACTGGCTGCTCGGCGGCGTGATCACCGTCGAGGCCGTCTTCGTCATCCCCGGCCTCGGCACCTCGCTGATGAGCGCGGTCTCCGCGCGCGACATCCCGGTGATCCAGGGGCTCGCCCTGGTCTTCGCGGTCACCACCGTGGTCGTGAACCTCCTCGCCGACGTCGTCGCGTTCCGTCTCGCCCCGCGCGCGGGAGGCACGGCATGAGACCTGTGCCGAGGTGGGCGCTGGGCGGGACGCTGCTGGGCGTGCCGCTGGTGATCGCTCTCGCAGGCCCCTGGTTCGCGGGCGAGCCGAGCCCTCGCGGCGTCTCGTTCGGCTCCGGATCCCTCCTGGGGACGGACTTCGTCGGACGCGACGTGTGGGAGCAGGTGCTCGTCGGCGGCAGGACGGTCGTGCTGGTGGCCCTGACCGCCACCATCCTGGCCTTCCTCGTCGGCACGCCGCTTGGCGTGCTGGCCGCGATGACCCGGCGCCGGTGGCTCGACGAGTTGCTGATGCGGCCCCTGGACCTGTTGCTGGCGATTCCCTCGCTGCTGCTGCTCATCCTGCTCGCCGCCGCCGCCCCGCCGGGACCGCCGGCCCTGACGGTCATCGTCGCCGTGATCAGCCTGCCGGAGGTGGCCAGGATCTCCCGCGCGGCGGCCCTGGAGATCGCCGCCAGGCCCGCCATGGAGGCGATGTGGCTCCAGGGCGAGGGCTGGTGGCGCCGGGCGATCGGGTACGTGGGCCGGTCGATGCTCCGCACCCTCCTGGCCGACCTGGGCGTCCGCGCCGTCGGCGCGCTCTATCTCGTCGCGACGGCGAGTTTCCTGGGCGTCGGCGTTCCCCCGGACGCGGGTGACTGGGCGGTGATGGTGGACCGCAACCGCGCCGGCATGTTCCTCCAGCCTTGGGCGGTGGTCGTTCCCGCCCTGCTCCTGGTCGGCCTGTCCGTCGGGCTCAACCTGCTCTTCGACGGGGTGCGGGGACACCGAGGGGAGGCCGGCGTGAGAGCCATCCCTGCCTCGTTCGCACACCCCGATTTTTTACACCAATCGAGGCGTGCTCGCACTCAGAAAGGTAGGGCGGCGTGATCCGCGTCGTGGGACTGCGCGCCGAGGCCGGCGGTGGCAGGCTGGTCGACGACGTCTCCTTCGGGTTGGCCGCCGGGCGGGTGCTCGCGCTGGTCGGAGCCTCGGGCAGCGGCAAGACGACGATCGGCAGGGCGCTGCTCGGCGAGCACGCGCCCGGCGTGGTGCTGTCCGGAACGGTCGAGGTGGCCGGGACGGCGGGCTACCTGCCGCAGCATCCCGCGTCCGCGCTCAACCCGGTCCGCCGCGTCGGCGCGGTGTTGCGCGAGATCGCCCGGCGGCACGCGCCGCCGGAGACCACGTACGGGCGGGCAGGGATCTCACACCGGGGGGTCCCGCGGCGCGCATCCGGAAGGGGGGAGGCGGAGCGGATCTCGTCCGTGCTGCGCCGTGCCGGACTGCCCGCGGGGGAGGACCTGCTGCGCCGCTACCCCCACCAGCTCTCCGGGGGCCAGCAGCAACGCCTGGTACTGGCCCAGACGCTCCTGACGGCTCCGTCGGTGATCGTGGCGGACGAGCCCACCACCGGTCAGGACGCCGTCACCAGGCGGGAGATCGTCGACGAGCTGGAGGGCCTCGTGGGGCGGGGCATCGCCGTGGTCCTGCTCAGCCACGACCTGGAGCTGGTGCGCACGCTCGCCGATCACGTCGTCGTGCTGCGCGGAGGCCGGGTGATGGAGAGTGGTGCGGCAGGGGAGGTGCTCACCCGGCCCCGGCACGACTACACCCGGTCTCTGCTCGCCGCCCGGCTCCCGGCGAGCCCGCCCCAGCCCCGGTGACCTCGCCGCCCGCCCGGGTGGGCCCGCTCGCCGGCCGGACTGACAGGCGCCGCGGGAGGAGTCCGTCCAACACCGGGGCGAGCCCCGTCTGCTGTGAGGTCCCGTCCGGGCCGGTCCGGCTCGCCGTGAAGGACCTGGCGGCGGGACACCGCTCGGTGCCGGTGCTTCATGGCGTGTCGCTGGAGGTGGCGGCCGGGCGGTGTGTGGCCCTGGTCGGGCGTTCGGGAAGCGGGAAGAGCACCTTCGCGCGCTGCGTCGCGGGGCTGCACGAGCCCACACGCGGAACCGTGCTGCTCGACGGGCGGGCGCTGGCCCGGTCGCCGTCACGGCGGCGCCGTGCGGACCTGGCCCGCGTGCAGTACGTCTTCCAGGACGCGCACGCCTCCTTCGACCCGAACCGGACGGTGCTCGACCAGGTGAGTCGTACCGCCGTACGGCTGCGCGGCATGGGGCGCGGCGAGGCGGCGGACGCGGCCCTGGAGATGCTCGGACGGGTCGGGCTCGGCCCGCTTCCGGCGGCCCGCAGGCCCACCGGGCTGTCCGGCGGCGAACTCCAGCGCGCGGCGCTCGCCCGCGGACTGCTGGCCTCCCCCGACGTGCTCGTCTGCGACGAGATCACCTCCGGCCTGGACACGATCACCCAGGCGGGCGTTCTCGACCTGCTCGGCGAGCTCCGCCGCGCGTTCGGTCTGACCCTCATACTGATCAGCCATGACATGGGTGTCGTCGCCCGGCTGGCGGACCAGGTCGCGGTCCTCTCGCGGGGAAGGATCGTGGAGGAGGGCACCGCGGCACGCGTCCTGGGCCGCCCCCGGCACCCGCTGACCCGTGACCTGCTCGACGCGCAGGTCCTCCAGCGGGACCAGGGATGAGCCTGCGCCGGCCGGTGGGCGTCGCGCCGCCGGGGTCACTCCGGGGCGCGGCGGCGGTCAGCCCCCGCCCGGCTCGCCGGAGACGTCTTCCGCCGGACGCCCACCGGCCCGGGCCCCGGTGTACACCAGGGCGGGTGGCACGTTGCGCCAGATCGGGCCCAGGGTGCCGACGGTGGCGAAGGCGCCCTCCATGAGGCCGCGGAAGTGCCGGAAGCGCTGCAGCGGCAGCACGGTCAGCGTCGTGACGGTGCTGAAGGTGCCGCCGGGGACGAGCGAGGCCGAGATCTCCTCCAGGACGCGCCTCTGCCGCGCCTCCTCGAACAGGGTCCAGGGAAGGGAGGAGACGATCGCGTCGGCGTGGGACAGGCCGGCCTGCCTCAGCAGCTTGCCCAGGTCCCCCGCGTCGGCGGCGATCACCTCAAGCCAGGGTCTGCTGCGTCGCAGATGGCTCACCATGCCCTCGTTGACCTCCACGGCGAGCTGTCGCCCTCCGGGTGGCAGCCGGTCGCGGATCGCGTCGCTGATCACCCCGCCGCCGGCGCCGAGTTCGACGACCACGGCTCCGGGAGTGGCCGGGACCACCGACGCGGCCAGGCGGGCGACGGCCTTCGAACTGGGTGCGATCGCGCCCAGTTGCTGGGGGTTACGCATGATCGCACGGAGGAAGGTGAGCGTGTCCCCGCCGGCGGGACGAGTTTGAGAGAGCACCGACAGCTCATTCCCCCAGCTGAGGGGGTTATGCCAGTTTAACGGGCTTTGATGATCGAACTTCCGCGGTACCGGGGATGGACGGCCCGGAAGCCGTCCGCGAGGCTTCCGCCACCGACCCGCCTCTGCCCGGTGGTGGCGTGGCGAGGTACCGTCGTCTTATCGGATCCCGGTCGGTGAGGGGAGCCGCCATGCCAGACGATTCCGATCATGTGCTCGATTCCATCGACGGGGCCGTCGACGAATGGCTCGCCATGAGTGACGACTCGATGCGCTGGACGCCGCCGGAGAAGGCTCACTCCAAGTCCCAGCTGGGCCTGCCGGTGCCGCCGCTGCCGCAGGTGCTGGAAGATCTTCTCCAGGAGGTCGGCAGCCGCCTCGGCCCGCCCGCCCAGGCAGTGGTCGACGCGTTCCGCCCGCTGGGGGAGGGGGTGGTCGAGGCCGTCTCCACATTCCTCGACAGGCCGCCCGTGCGGCACCTCCTCGATCCGTCCGGCACGCCGGATGATCCGGAGACGCTCGGAGACCGTGCCTTTCCCGACACCTTCGGCCCGTCGCCCGAGGATCCGCCCGAGATTCGGTGAGACTCCTCGGCCTTGGCCGAGGGAGGCTCGCCAGGCGTCTCCGACTCACCGCCGACGACCGGGCGGGTGGGACCTGCCGGTCGCGGGGGAGGGCCCCGTCCGATCACGGAGAGTGAGTTTACGGTTCCGATTCTCTCCGGAACGGCCCGTGAAGTGCGGAACTGCTTTTTTCGGGCAAAGGACAAAAAATTCCGGTGAGTCGGCGTACTTCAGGAGTGATGAAATGGCGGGTCTGGCGGGGCCGATCGCGGTCGGCGTCGAAGAGGAGTTCCACGTCGTCGATGTCGACACCCGGCACCTCGTCCCACGGGCCGGTGTCCTGTTGGAGCAGTTACCGGCGGAGCGGTTCACCCATGAGCTGCAGCGTTCGGTGGTGGAGGCCAACAGCAGGCCCTTCGTGCATCTGGAGGACCTCGGGCACGACCTGACCGCGCTGCGCCGCACGGTGATCCAGGCGGCGGACGGTCTCGGGCTCGGGATCGTGGCGGCGGGGAGCGTGCCGCTGGTGGACCTGGCGGCGCTGAAGATCTCCCCGGATCCCCGCTACGAGCAGATGCTCGCCGACTACCAGCTGCTCACCCGCGAACAGCTGATCTGCGGCACGCAGTTCCACGCCGAGGTCGAGGACCGTGACCTGGCAGTGGCCGTCGCCCACCGCCTGGCCCCCTGGCTGCCCCCGCTGCTCGCCCTGAGCTCCAGCTCGCCGTACTGGCTGGGAGCCGACACCGGGTACGCCAGCTACCGTCCGCTGCTCTGGCAGCGCTGGCCCACCGCGGGGCCCGTGGCCAGGTTCGAGTCGGCCACCGAGTACGACAAGGTGGTGCGGGAGCTGGTGAGCTCCGGTGTGATCACCGACCCCGGCATGATCTATTTCGACATCCGGCCCTCGGCCCACCTGCCCACCGTCGAGCTGAGAGTGTGCGACGCCTGCCCCCGGGTGGGCGACATCGTGCTGATCGCCGGCCTGTTCCGGGCGCTGGTGGCCAGGGAGCTGGACGCGGTGCAGCACGGCCCCGAGCGCTCGGTCCGGCTGGAGATGGTCCGCGCCGCGACGTGGCGGGCGGCGCGCTCAGGGCTGGAGGGCGAGCTCGTCGACCCGGTCGAGGGCACCCCGGGCCCGGCCGCCGAGGTGATCTGGAGGATGATGGACGGCCTGCGGCCACAGCTGGAGGAGTCCGGCGACCTCGAGCTCGTCACCTCCCTGGTCCGGGAGTCGCTGGCGCGGGGAAGCTCCTCGGCCCGCCAGCGCGAGGCGTTCGCCCGCGACGGTCGGCTGGCCGACGTGGTCGACCTCGTCATCGCCGAGACTCGGTCCGAGGACTGGGAGACCGCCTTCGGCGGGCCGACACCGAGGATGCACACCAGTCTCCTCGACGGCTACGACACCCCCGGCGACGAGGCGATCATCGAGGGCACGGTACGCGAGTCCTACCAGCCGGTGCTGCGGGCCCTGGACCGGCTGGGCGCCCGCGGCCTGCGTGGCAGGGAGCGGCTCCGCGACGACTACCAGCGTCGCAACGGCATGACCTTCCACGTGGAGGGCGGCAGCGAGAGCCGGATCTTCCCGTTCGACCTGATCCCAAGGCTGGTCCCGCCCGGCGAGTGGGCCGAGATCCAGCGGGCGCTGCCGCAGCGGGTGCGGGCGCTGGAGGCGTTCCTGCGCGACGTGTACGGTGAGCGCGAGATCATCGGGGACGGCGTGCTCCCCGCCTGGGTGGTCGACGAGTCCCCCGGTTACCGCGAGCACGGGCGGAGGGTGCCGCCGGGTACCGTGCGCTGCGCCGTGGCCGGGCTGGATCTGGTCCGCGACCACGTCGGCCGCTGGGCGGTGCTGGAGGACAATCTGCGGGTGCCCTCCGGCCTCGGGTACGCGGTGACCAACAGGCACCTGATGGCCGAGCTGCTGCCGGAACTCGTCCCCGGCGAGGGAATCGCCGATCCGCGGCAGAGCCTGCGGACACTGCGGGAGGCACTGCTCGCGGCGGGCACGGCCGACTCGCCGGCCATCGCCGTGGTCTCGGCGGGACCGGACGACTCCGCCTACTACGAGCACCGGATGCTCGCCGAGGAGATGGGGGCGATCCTGGTGGTCCCGGCCGACCTGGAGATCAGGAACGGTCATCTGGAGGCCGCGGGGCGCAGGATCGACGTGCTCTACCGCCGGGTCGACGAGAACGAGCTGCTCGAAGGCCCCCTGGGGCCGGAGATCATGGACGCCGTCGAACGCTCCACGCTCGTCCTGGCCAACGCGCCGGGCAACGGCGTCGCCGACGACAAGTGCCTGTACCGATACGTGCCCCGCCTCATCGAGTACTACCTGGGCGAGGAGCCGCTCATCGACAACATCACCACCTACCTGTGCCGCGACGCCGCGGACCGCGAGCAGGTGCTCGACCGGCTGGCCGAGCTGGTCGTCAAGCCGGTGGACGGATTCGGCGGCCAGGGCGTGGTCGTCGGTCCCGAGGCGTCCGCCGAGGAGCTCGGCAGGATCAGGGAGAAGATCCTCGCCGCGCCCCAGGGATGGGTCGCCCAGGAGACGGTCCAGCTGTCGACGCACCCGACCTTCGACGGGGAGCGGCTGAGCCCGCGCGTGGTCGACCTGCGGGCCTTCGTCTGCCTCGGGGAGACGGCGACGGTGCCGCCGGCGGCGCTGACCCGCGTCGCACCGGCCGGCAGCCTGATCGTCAACTCCTCCCAGGGCGGCGGTTCCAAGGACACCTGGCTGCCGGGAGGGGGCGCCGATGTGTGATCTCAGGGCCGAATCCGGCCGGCTTCGGGACGAGCGGGTCATCGGGGGGTGCCGATGTGCGGTCTGAGCGGTGAGATCCGGTTCGACGGCTGTCCCGCGGACGTCGCCGCGGTGGCCCGGATGAGCGAGGTGATGAGCGACCGGGGCCCCGACGGGTCGGGCCTGTGGTCGCTGGGACCCGTCGCGCTGGGCCATCGGCGCCTGAAGATCATCGACCTGTCGGACCGGGGCGCCCAGCCGATGACGGACAGCGACCTCGGCCTGACCGCGGTCTTCAACGGGTGCCTGTACAACTACCGTGAGCTGCGCGAGGAGCTGGAGGGCCGGGGCTACCGTTTCTTCTCCAGCTCCGACACCGAGGTGCTGGTGAAGGCCTTCCACCGCTGGGGGGCCGACTGCGTCGACCACTTCAAGGGCATGTTCGCCTTCGCGGTCGCCGAGCGGGACACCGGCCGGCTGACCCTCGGCCGTGACCGCCTCGGGGTGAAGCCCCTGTACCTCTCCCAGGACGCCGATCGCCTCCGGTTCGCCTCCACGCTGCCCGCGTTGCTCGCCGGAACAGGAGTGGACACCGGCATCGACCGGGTGGCACTGCACCACTACATGACCTTCCACTCGGTGGTGCCGGTCGAGCGCACCATCCTGACCGGTGTGCGGAAACTCCCCCCGGCCACCGTGCGCACCGTCGAGCCCGACGGCACCGTCACCGACCGCCGCTACTGGCAGCCGCCCTACACCCGCTCGGCCCTGCCCGACCGCGCCGGACCGTCCCCCTCCGAGTGGCGCGAGGCGGTGCTCGACCGGCTGCGCGTGGCCGTGCGCAGGCGCATGGTCGCGGACGTGCCGGTGGGCGTGCTGCTCTCCGGCGGCCTGGACTCCAGCCTGATCGTCGCGCTGCTGGCCGAAGAGGGGCAGGCGGGCCTGTCGACCTTCAGCATCGGGTTCTCCGCGGCGGGCGGGGAGCGGGGCGACGAGTTCGCCTACTCCGACCTGGTCGCCGACGAGTTCGGCACCGACCACCACCGCATCCCCGTCGACGACACCCGACTGCTGCCCGCCCTGGAGCACGCGGTGCGGGCGATGAGCGAGCCGATGGTCAGCCACGACTGCGTCGCCTTCCACCTGCTGTCGCAGGAGGTCTCCAGGCACGTCAAGGTGGTCCAGTCCGGCCAGGGCGCCGACGAGGTGTTCGCCGGCTACAGCTGGTACCCGCCACTGGCCGGCGTGTCGCGCGAGGACGCGGCCGTCACGTACGCCGGGGAGTTCTTCGACCGCCCGCACGGGACGCTGGCCGGGATCCTGTCGCCCGAGTACATGCCGGAGCGGGACGTCAGCGGCGAGTTCGTCCGGCGCCACCTCGCGGCGCCCGGTGCCGACACCGCCCTCGACGCGGTGCTGCGCCTGGACACGGAGGTCATGCTCGTCGACGACCCGGTGAAGCGGGTGGACAACATGACCATGGCCTTCGGGCTGGAGGCCAGGACTCCGTTCCTCGACCACGAGCTGGTCGAGCTGGCGGCGGCCTGCCCTCCCGACCTCAAGATCGCCTCCGGCGGCAAGGGCGTCCTGAAGGACGCCGCGCGCGGGCTGCTGCCCGCCGAGATCATCGACCGGCCCAAGGGCTACTTCCCGGTCCCCGCCATCAGGCACATCCACGGTCCGTTCCTGGAACTCGTCAGGGACGCGCTGACCGGGCAGGCCGCGCGGTCACGCGGCCTGTTCGACCAGCCGTACGTCGACAAGCTGCTCGCGGCGCCGGACGAGCACCGCACCACCCTGGGAGCGAACGCACTGTGGCAGCTCGGACTGCTGGAGCTGTGGTTGCAGGCACAGGGAGTCTGATGGCCGACATGCCAGGAAGCGGTGCCCGCCCCTCGGCGGGCACCGGCCTGACCGCCTGGAGCTGCCGGGCGCCCGCGCTGGCGCCCGACCTGAGCGCCGTCGCGTTCATCGCCGACAGGGACGGCTCTCCGCGCGTCTGGGTCCAGCTTCTGGGCGGCGATCTGGAGGCGTTGCTTTCGGGAGGAGAGGCTGAGACGTCGCCGGCCGGGGAGTCGGCCGTGGGAGAGGCGGAGGCGTGGTCTCTCGACACCGGTCCTGAGCCCGCCGCCGACGTGATCTGGTCTCCCGACGCCCGGCGGCTGGCCGTCCTCGTAGTGCCGGGCGGCGGGGAGCACACCCAGGTCTGGACGGTCAGGCCCGACGGGAGCGACCTGCGCCCGCTGGCCGCGCCGGAGGGGGGATCGGCGTCGTTCGTGCGCTGGACCGGGCAGGGGGAGATCCTTCTCGTCGCCGAGGTCTCCGCGTCCGGCCGTACGGACGCGGTGCTCATCGACGCGAGCTCCGGCAGCCGGGAGGTCATCGCGGGCGGCGCGCTGATGCACCCGGCGGCGATCAGCCGTGACCACCGCCGGATGCTGCTGCGGCGCGGCCCGCGCGGCGTGCGCCGGATGTACGCGGCCGACCTTCCCGCCTTCCCCGGTGATCCCACCGGCCTTCCCGCCGCCCATCCCGGCGACCTCACCTCGGGCATGTCCGGTCCCGACGGCTCCGCGGGTCCCGGGGCCCTCGCGTCCGCTCTGTCCGCTCCGGGGGGTCTCGCCCCCGGTGCTGTGGAGACCGGGGACCTCGTCGCGGGACTTCCCGAGGACCTCACTCCCGGCCTGTGCTCCGGTCCGTCCGCCGCCCCTCCGGCCGGGCTCCGCTCCGACCTTCCCGAAGGCCATCTTGAGGACTTCCCGCCCGGCCTGCCCTCCGGCCTGCCCGACGAGGCCGCGGGCGATCTTCCAGGACCCGGGGAACGGCCGCTGCTGGCGGGGCTGAACGGCTCCACCGACTACGGCATCCTCTCTCCGGACGGGACGGTCGCCTACCTGCTGTCCGACGTCGGCCGCGACCGGGCCGCGCTGCTCGCGGTGGGTGAGGACGGCGCGGAGGTCGTGCTGGCCGAGCGGGTGGACGCCGAACTCGACCAGTTCGCGCTGAGTGCCAACGGCCACCGCGCCGTCCTGGCGTGGAACGACAGCGGCCGGTCGGAACTGGAGGTGATCGAGCTGGACACCGGTGCGGTGCGCCCGCTCCCGCCGCTGCCCGCCGAGGTGGTCTCCTCGATCAGGGTCTCCCTGGACGGCAGCCTGGCCGTCCTGGCGGTCGAGGGGCCCGGCGCCCCCTCCCACGTGGTGCTCTGCGATCTGGAGAACGGCGGCTACCGGCGGATCGCGGGGGACTCCCCGGTCGCCGGGGCGGCCGAGGCGGAGTTGATGCGCTTCCAGGCGCGCGACGGCATGGAGCTGACCGGCTGGCTCTACCGGGTCCCCGGGGCCCGGGGCCCGATGCCCTTCGTCGTCTACCTGCACGGCGGCCCGGAGAGCCAGGAACGGCCCACCTTCAACCCGCTGTTCCAGAACCTGCTGGCCGCCGGTATCGGGGTGCTCGCGGCGAACGTCCGCGGCTCGTCCGGGTTCGGCAGGGCCTTCCGCAACGCCGACAACCACGGGCTCCGCTTCGACGCGATCGACGACGTCGCCGACTGCGCCGTCGAACTGGCGCGCTCGGGTGTCGCCGAGGAGGCCAGGATCGCCTGCATGGGACGCTCCTACGGCGGCTACCTGACGCTGGCCGCCCTCGTCACCCACCCCCACCTCTTCCGTGCCGGGGTCGACGTCTGCGGCATGGCCGACTTCGAGACCTTCTACGACCGAACCGAGCCGTGGATCGCCGCGGCGGCCGTCAGCGAGTACGGCCACCCGGTCGCCGACCGTGACCTGCTGCGGGTGCTGTCGCCCCTGCACTCCTTCGACCGGCTGGCCGCACCGTTGCTGGTCGTGCACGGCGCCCGCGACACCAACGTCCCGGTGTACGAGGCCGAGCAGGTGCTGCGGGAGGCGCGGGCCCGTGGCATCCCCTGTGAGCTGCTGCTGTTCGAGGACGAGGGGCACGAGATCCGGCAGCTCGCCAACCGGGTGACCTTCGTCAAGAACGTCGTCGAATGGCTCAGGTGGCACCTGACCGCTCCCGACCTGGCATGACGCTTTCCCACCGGGACAGGCTCGGTGACGGTTTCGCTATTCCAGTGGGAAAGGGACGGTTTCCGTCACGAGCGATCGGATGGTTGAGCGATTTCGATGGGTTGGCCGGTTTCCTTGTCGACCACTGTCCGCCCTGTCAGTGGCGCCCGCAGATGCAAATTCACGTCGAACGGGTATCCGATGTCTGTCGTTGTTGTTCGCCCCCAGGACACGAGAGGGGCGCAGGTGTTGAGCACCTGGATCCCGATGGCCACCTGGGAGGCGGACTCACGCACCTCCATGTCCGTCACCTGCTCGCAGAAGGTGCCATCGGCCTTCGGTTCGCCGAACATGAGCTTCGCGGTCAGTGTCCGCCCGTCGGGCGACGGCGTCACGTAGCCGATCCACTGCCAGTGGGGCTTACGGACATGTGCGGTCGGCAGCAGTACCGCGAATATCAGTAGGAGCACTAGCGGAAGTACGACACCGGGTTTCTTGAAGATGGCGATGGGCATGGGATATCTCATGCGCTAGCTGAAGTTCCACTTCGCGATTTTCTCGCCGAATGCATTGTTAACGTCAAATATATCAGTGAAGTACGAGACGCAGTCAGTTGACCTTTCTGTCCCGTCCGGATTTGCATCGGAACCGCTGTGAATGCCCTTCGCGGTCACGGCTCCATCCGATCGTACGGTGTATATCGGTGCGCCGGAGTCGCCCCCTATCGAGCAGACGCCCTTCTTCGTACCGCGATGGACCCAGCGGACCGTGCCGGCGAAGTTGCCTTCCTGGTCATTCATGTCGACCTTCCAGCCAAGGTCGGAGACCTTCCAGTTGCAGATCTGGCCCAGCATTCCACCGCCGGTGAAATACTGATCCCCTACTTGCGCGCGATGGCTCCAACTGTCCGCCGCCGGTCGTTTTGAGGTCGTGAAAGGATCGCCAGACCCTCCTCGACGTTCTCGAATCGTTTCCCTCGGAGGACAGGAAGCAGCGTACGGTCGTGCTCGGCGATCTCGCCGCAGTCGAGGCCGCCGACAACAACCCCGACGCCGCGTGCGACTACGCCGACCAGGCCTTGGACCAGCTGGCCGTCACCTGGTACGCCACCGGCATGGAACGCGTCCGCGACGCGCGCCGGAAACTCCAGCCATGGGCCGAGCGAGAGTGTGTCCAGCGTCTGGACGACCGGCTTTACGGGTGGAAGACCACCCTCATCGCGCTGCGGCGTTGAGTGCGGAGATCCGACCGGAAAGCTCGGACAGCGAATCGATCCGCATCGTCGGAACACGGTCCGCGTCGGGATCGTCCTGCTGGATGACCCCCCACGGACCTCGGCGGATCAACGCCGTCCGAAGGCCCATTGAAGGGGGCGTGCGGGTGCTTCATCCGGCCGGGTGGGGGGCCGGTCGTGGGGTGGTCAGGCGGGTGCCGCGGCGCCAGACGGCGCGGGTGTTGAGGGTGTCGGCGATGGTGACGGTGGGGTCGCCGTCGACCAGGAGCAGGTCGGCGCGGAGCCCCGGCGCGATGCGGCCGCGGTCGTCGAGACCGAACCGGCGCGCGGTGGTGGCGGTGGCCGAGCGCAACGCCTCGGTGGGGGTGAGACCGGCCTGGACGAGGTAGCGCAGTTCGTGGTGGACGCTGGCTCCGTGCGCGAGACCGCCCAGGAACGGCACCGGTATCGACGCGTCGGTGCCGGTGAGAATGTCCACTCCCGCGTCGTGCAGGGCCTTGACCGAGGCCAGGACGTCGTCGATCTCGCCCTGGGGGTAGCGGTCGAAGCTGGAGCGCAACGTCTCCAGCCACGCCTGGTCCAGGCGGGAGGACACGCGCGGGTCGGCGGCGAACTCGGCGCCGGTGATGCCCATCATGGAGGCGTTCAGCACCACGCAGGGGACGACGAACATCCCCGCCTGTGCGATGAGGTCGATGATCTCGCCGGTGTGCGGCCGGTCCATGAACAGGTGTGCCAGACCGTCGATGCCCGCTTCGATCGCCATCCTGGTCGCGTCCACGGTGAGCGCGTGCGCGACGGTCAGCATGCCGTGCCGGTGCGCCTCGGCGACCCCGGCGTTCAGCGTGGCCTGGTCGAGCATGGGCAGGCCGGGGTGGCCTTCGACGGAACCATCGTCGATCATGAACTTGATGTAGTCCGAGCCGCCCGCGACCAGCCGGGGGATGAAGGCGACGGCCTCCTCGGGGGTGGTCGAGAACGGCATCGGCGGCGGCTCGCCCCCGGGCTTCCGGCCTCCGGCGTTCTCGCTGTGCTCGCGGGGGTTGAAATCCTTGGGGATCAGCTCGCTGGGGTGCCCGCCGGGCGGGGTGATGCCCATACCCGACGAGCGGACGTCGGCCATCGCGTCGTTGCCGGTGATGTGCGCCCGGTTGTTCCCGGTGTTGGTGCCCTGCATCTCCAGCTCGGTCGTCACCCCGAACCGCAACGCCAGTGCCAGTGCCTGCTCGCCGGTGTGCACGTGAGCGTCGATCAGGCCCGGTAGCAGCGTGGCGCCGCGCGCGTCGACCGTGTCGGCCCCCGCGGGGGCCTGTTCCCCGACCGAGCTGATGATCCCTCCGTCGATCACGACGGTCGGCTCGCCCAGCACCCGTTCCCCGTCGAAGACACGCGCGTTGACGATCGCTGTAGCCATGATGTCCTCCTGTTCGCATCAGTCATCACGGAACGCAGTCACGTGATCACCTTATGGTGATCCGCCAGCCGCTGTCGCGACTATATCCAGAATGACTCTAAATTTGAAATCAGTTCATATTTTGTATCGTTCTGGAGTTGGGTAGCCTGGGCGGCGTGCAGACCATGGGGCGCCGCGAGCGCAGAAAGGCCCAGACCCGGCAGGCGTTGAGCGACGCCGCGATCGGGTTGTTCCTGCGGCACGGCTATGACAGCGTGACGATCGCCCAGATCGCCGAAGAGGCCGACACCGCCATCGCCACCGTCTTCGCGTACTTCCCCGACGGGAAGGAGAGTCTGATCTTCGACGACGGGAGCGAACGCCGTGACGGCATCGTCGCCGCGGTCCGCGACCGGCCCGAAGGGCGGCCCATCCTGCGGGCGCTGCGTGAGTTCCTGTCCGCCCGCGGCCCCTTCGCCGCCGCCCCCTCCCCGCAGCTCAGGCGCCGTACCGAACTGGTCATGAACACCCCCGCGCTCCGTGGCTACCAGCGCAGACTCTGGAACCGCAGTCAGGATGCCCTGGCCGAGGTCATCGCGGCGGAGTCGGGGCGCGATCCCGGCGACATGACCGTCCGCGCGCTGGCCCGCTATGTCCTGGAGGTCCCCGACCTCGCCGCCGATGAGCCCGACCCTCGGCGTGCCCTCGACGCCGTCTTCGACCTGCTGGAAACAGGCTGGACCGGCCCCTGAGCCACCGCTCGGGGCGGGATGGGCGATAGGGCACCGGGGATTTTAGGAATCTACATTGTAAAGGGCGTGGGTTGTCGTAAAGCAGGGGCTTATCCCTGTCGGTCTCGGAGAGAGAAAAAGGCGATACCGGTCGGACACGTACCCGCTCGGAGGCTTTCCTGGAGTGGGGCGTCACCTCGAACCTCGATCGTGCGGGGGAGGGATCGCGGTCGCCGGAGCGTGGGCGGTTCTCGTCTTTACCGGCGAGGCCGGTCTTTCACCGCTTTCTTTATCTTTGCGGCCTGCTGCTGATAACAGATCGGTAAGACCGTACTGTCATGGGCCGCATACAGTGTGTGATTTTTGCCAGGCTGGGGGAGGTCGGACGCGATACGGGAGGCGAGATGTACGGTGAGCGTGATCGGACTCACGGCCACGGCCTCAACGCCAGACCGCGAGGGCGCATGCCGTACAGCGACTCGTGGCTCCGCCCGCCGGATTCGCCGTGCTCCGCCGGGCCCGCGACCCTCCCTGAGCCCGATGGGCCGCCGGCACCCAACAGGGCCGCGCGGCACAGGAAGGACGAGGAGACGGGTGACGACACCGTCTGGCCATCGGCCCGCCGCTCCTGGACATACCTCGACAGCAGGCCGTTCTCCATGCCGCCGCCGCCCAGCCCCTGGCTGCGGCCGTGGTCGAGGCTCTCGCGCGACCAGCTCCTGGGGCCGGCGCTGGTCGCCGGGTTCCTCGTCGCCGCAGGGGTCGGTGTCTGGTCGTCCGGCTGGTCCCCGTGGGCGGGGACGCCCACCGCGAGCACGGTACCCGCGTCCCCCGCGGGGCGTCTCGTCGCGGATCGCGACACGGTGTTCACGTCACCGCGAGCCCCGGTGGCCGGGGCGGGGGGCTTCGCGGGAGAGCGGAAGACCTTGGAGGGCAGGGAGAGGGTGGCAGGGCGGCGGAAGACGCCGCGCCACGATCTGGAGCGGCCCCTTTTCGGCCCTGCCGGAAGGCCCGGGAACGAGTGGGTCAAGCGGGTGGAGCGGCGCGGCGAGAGCCGGGAGGGCCGAGGTTCGACGTGGACCGGTGCCGGGCCGGGCGAGGCCGGGAGCGCCACGCCGGTGACCGAAGGCGTCGGACGGGAGGCGGGCGGTGCCACCGGAAGTGCCGCCGGCGGCCGAGGGAACGCCGGAGGCGTCGCATCGGGGCGGTCGCGCTCCGGAGCGCGCAAGGCCCGGTCGCAGCCCCGTGCGGCCAGGACGGGTGCCCCGGAGGCCAGGACGCCTTCGCCCTCGGCGTCCAGGAGCGGGCCGCCGGATCCGAGCGCCGGGGGCGGGAGTGCAGCCGGTATCAGCGCCGCCTACGCCTGCCGCCATCTGCCCTCCGGTGACTGGCGCTACGCCTACTGCGTGCAGGTCTGGAACGACTACAAGAGCAGGAACGGCCTGCCCTGATCTCCCGTCGTCTCGCCTCGGTGGCGGCCCGGTTCGTGATCGGGGTGAGCGGGGCGGCGGATTGTGGCCGATGTCCCGGCTGGGGGTGCGGGAGCGCGCGGGGCGCACGATCTTGGTGTGAACTTGAGGTATCCCGATGATTACTCATGGTCATTGCGGCGCATGAGGTCACCTGCAGATCAACCCTCAGCACCAATGGGAGTACCCATGCACATCCGCATCGCCGCGACGGGGCTCGTCGCCGTCGGCCTGCTCGCCACCCTGGCCACCGCCGGTATCGCCACCGCCGCCACCGATGGCGCGACCGTTCCCGCGCCGACCGCGTGTGCCCAGGAGCATCTCGCGCTGCTGGACGCCGAGGACGCCATCGCGGGCGTCGATGCCGTTCCGGAGGTCAAGGCCGCCCACGAGGCCTTGGTGAAGGTCGGCGCCGCCGCGGACGTGGGCAAGCTCTCGCAGAAGACGCCCTCGCAACCGCTCGGGGCGGGGGCGTCAGAGGCGGATCCCGCGGCCAAGAAGGCGTTGGAGGCGTACAACGCCGCCGGGGCCAAGTATCTGCAGGCGCGTGACGCGGCGCTTTCGAAGGTCGCGCCCCTGCACCAGAGCTCCAGGGACGCGCTCAAGAAGTGCCTTCAGGCCGGCTTGGCCTGAGGGTTCGGCCTGAGCCTGATCGGCTGACACATATCGGAGTCCCTCAAGCCGCGACCGGGGTGGGGGACTCCGGTGGAAGGTGAGACGAACCGCCGGCTGTCCTCGTGATCGCTTCGCATCAGAGGGCGGGGTTTCGGGGAGGCGCCCTGGTCTGTCGCGCCTCTTCGCGTTCTTCCGGTTCCGTCGCCTGTGAGTGCGCTCACCGGCGGCTTCCGGCTCGCGCCGGAGCGTCCCCGTTTCCGGGGTTCCCGTTTCGCCGGTGCGCGCCCGCCGCGCACGCCGGGTCTGGCCCCTCGTGGTTCCGGCTGCGTCGTTCGGTGTGAATACGGATGTCCGGCCGCGGTAATCTCCAACAATCCCGCAAGTGGTGCCGTGTTGGGCCGCGCCCGCAAAATAAGACTGGACATCTCATGATAAATACTGCTGAAATGGTGTTTTTCGTGAATAGGTAATTCACCCTACGCAAGGGGCAGTCGGACACTCCCTGATGGTGGCGCATGGACACTGCTCTGTCGTTTCGCGTTCTCGGTCCACTTGAAGTCCTGGTAGGTGAGCAACGGGTCTCGATCGGAGGGTCACGCCAGCGAATTATTCTCGCCACCCTCATCCTGCGCGCGGGGCGGGTCGCCCCCGTCGACCTGCTCGCCGGGGCGATATGGGGTGAGCACCCACCGCCCACCGCCCGCAGCCAGGTGGTCATCTGTGTCTCCGGGCTCCGCCGGGCCTTCCTGGAGGCGGGCGCCCCGGCGAACCTGCTCGGCACCTCCTCGCCCGGATACATCCTGCAGGCCGACCCCTCCCAGGTCGACGTCCTGCTCGCCGAGCGCCTCGCCGCCAAGGCGAGGGCCGCGGAGAGCGCCGGCGACCTCTCCGGCGCCGCCCGGCTGTTTGCCGAGGCGTGCGGTCTGTGGCGCGGCCCGGTCCTGGCGGGCATCGAGAGCGCGTTCGTCGAGTCCGAGGCGCGACGGCTGGACGACCGCCAGCTGACACTGACCGAGGAGCGCGTCCAGCTGGAGCTCGCCCTCGGCCGGCACCGGGAGCTGATCGACGACCTCGCCGTCTTCGTCGACGCCAACCCCCTGCGCGAGCGGCTGCGCGCCCAGCTGATGCTGGCCAGATACCGGTGCGGGCGCCGGGCGGAGGCGCTCGACACCTACCGGATCGGGCGGATGCAGCTCGTCGAGGAGCTCGGCATCGAGCCGGGCACCGAGTTGCAGGCCCTGCACGACGCCATCCTGCGCGACGCCCCCGAGCTGACCCCGGCACCCGTCCGGGTGAGCGTGCCCGCCTCCGAGGCCGCCGCCGGACCGGAGCCCGTGCCCGCGGAGCCCGTCGCGGCGGCCCCGGTCGAGCACGGGGTGGTGCCCGCGCAGCTGCCCGCGGACGCGCCCTACTTCGTCGGCAGGACCACCGAGATCGCCGAGTTGGACGCGCTGCTGGACAAACGGATCGGCCAGGGGCTGCTCACCATCGCGCTCATCACCGGGGTGGGCGGGGTCGGCAAGTCGGGACTCGCCGTGCACTGGGCGCACCGGGTCGCCTCCAGATTCCCCGACGGCCAGCTCTTCGTGAACCTGCGCGGCTACGACCTCAACGCACAGCCGTTGACCCCCGGCGCGGTCATGGACCGCTTCCTGCGGGCCTTCGGCATCGCCGGCGAACGCATCCCCGAGGACCTGGACGAGCGCGCCGGCCTGCTGCGCACCGTCATCGGCAGGCGCCAGGTGCTGCTGCTGCTGGACAACGCCCGGGTCATCGACCAGGTCAGGCCGCTGCTGCCCGGCTCCGGCACCTGCTGTGTGATCGTGACCAGCAGGGACCCACTGGGCGACCTGGCCGCCAGGGAGGGCGCCAGCGTGATCCATCTGGAGGTACTGGGCGCGGCGGACTCCGCCGCGCTGCTCGCCGGGGTCGCCGACTCCGTGGTCATGGACGAGGACCCCAAGGCCGCCGCGCTGCTCGGCGAGCTGTGTGACGGGCTGCCGCTGGCACTGCGGATCGTGGGCGCCCGTCTCACCACCCGCTCGTACTGGACCCCGGCCCGCCTGGCCAAGCGTCTCGCCGACGAGCGGCGCCGGTTGGACGAGCTGAGCTACGGCCAGCTGACCGTACGGGCCAGTTTCGCCCTCAGCTACCGCGACCTGAACCCCGAGGCGGCGCTGATGTTCCGCAGGCTGGGGCTGCTCGAGGCGCCCGACTTCGCCTCCTGGGCGGGCGCGGCGCTGCTCGACATCGACGGCCTCGACGCCGAGGACCTGATCGACCAGCTGGTGGACGCCCAGCTCGTCGAGGTGCTCGGCCCCGACGGCGCCGACCAGATCCGCTACCGGTTCCACGACCTGGTGCGGCTGTACGCCAGGGAGCGGGCCGATGAGGAGGAGCCGCCCGAGGACCGGCTCGCCGCCGTCACCCGCGCCCTGAGCTGCTGGCTCGTACTGGCCGAGGAGGCACACCAGCGAGAGTACGGCGGGGCCTTCACCCAGCTGCACGGCACGGTGCCCCGGTGGCGGCCGGCCGAGGCGGACGAGCTCCTGGAGCGGCCACTCGACTGGCTGGACGCCGAACGCGGCGCTCTGGTCGCCGCCATCTCACAGGCCGCCCACATCGGCGCGTCCGAGCTGTGCTGGGACCTCGCCGTCACCGCCACCACCCTGTTCGAGGCCCGGAGCCACTTCGACGACTGGCGCACCACCCACGAGACGGCGCTCGCCGCCGCTCGTCGGGCCGGTGATCTGCGCGGTGAGGCGGCCGTTCTCTGCTCGACGGGAAGCATGCATCTCTTCCAGCAGATGCCGGAGCGGGCGGGCGAGTGCCTGTGGGCGGCGCGTGAGCTGTTCGAACGGCTTGAGGACTCGTACGGGATGGCGCTGGCGCTGCGCAACATCTCGCTGCTGGACCGGCTCGCGGGCCGTTTCGACACGGCGCTCGACGGGTTCCTCACCGCGAAGAGGATCTTCGTCGCGGTCGGGGACCGCTTCGCCGAGGCCCACGTGCTCGGTGGCATCGCCCAGGTCCACGTCGACCAGGGGAGAGTGGAGCTCGCCGAACCCCTGTTGAGACAGGCCCTGGAGGTCTTCCGGCAGCTGGGCAGCGAGCGGGGTCAGGCGCAGATACTCAACAGGCTGGGGGAGACACTGCTGCGCCAGGAGCGGCTGGGGGAGGCGGAGGCGACCTCCCGGGCCGCGCTCGCCCTGGTCAGGGAGCGGCAGGACGACATCGGGCAGGCGTACATCCTGTGTGGGCTGGGGGAGATACAGGTCCGCCAGAACCGGCTGGAGGCCGCCGTGGAGAGTCTCGACGAGGCACTGGCCATCGCCCAGGGGGTGCGTGAGCGCTTCGTGGAGGCGCGGATCCACCTGGCCTTCGGCCAGTTGCACGCCCGGCGCGGCCGGTTCGACGAGGCGGTGGCCTATCTGCTCGAGACCTTCGAGATATCCACCGAGCTGGATACCCGGCTGTGGCAGTTCAGGGCACTGTCCGCGCTGGGGGAGGTGTTCGTCCTCAAAGGTGACGAGGCCGCCGCCTCCGATGCGCTGAATCGCGCCCTGGATTGTTGTACCGATACCGATTCCGAGGATTACCGGCTAATCAGGGCGCGACTGGCTACTTTATCGGGAATTTCCGCTGAATCATCAGGTCCATGTGCTGTCGCCAGTGATGTGAGCGACTGACGAGGCTGCGGTGATCGTACCCTGAACGACGGCCACCGGCAGGGTGAGGAGTGCGGCAGTGGCGGTGACCTTCGCGACCCAGGTAATCCACCGAGACATTTTCAACCTCATTCATCCGTGGTGTTTTCTTTCCTTCTTCCGTTCTGCGACAAACGTAGAATGAGGCGCGATCGAGTCGATATCACATCGGCTACCGCTTGATATCCGGGGTCGCGTCGCGCATCAGCACCGCCGTGAGCAGCACGTCCGCTCCCCACGCCAGGTGTTCGGGGGCGGTGTACTCCCCGGGGGCGTGGCTCACCCCGTCTCTGCTCGGCACGAATATCATCCCGACGGGCGCGATCCGCGCCACGATCTGGGCGTCGTGGCCGGCGCCGCTGGGCAGGCGGTGGTAGGGCAGGCCCTGCTCGGCCGAGGCGCGGGCGATGAGCTCCCGCAGGTCCGCGTCGCAGTCGACCGGAGAGGTGCGCGCACCGGGGACGACCGTGACGCGGGTGCCGGTCGTGCCGGCCACTTCCGCGGCGGCCTCGGCCAGCCGCGCCAGTGCCGCCTCCAGCGCCCCGGCCGAGGTGTCGCGGAACTCCACCCCCAGCCGGACCCTGCCGGGGACGACGTTCCACATGCCGGGCTCGACGGCGCATGTCCCGGTGGTGGCGCGCAGCACCAGCCGCTCGTCGGCGGCGATGGCCCGCACGGCCAGCACCAGCCGGGCGGCGCCGTCCAGCGCGTCCGCCCGGTGCTCCATGGGCGTGGTGCCCGCGTGCCCGGCCACGCCGTCGACCGTGACCGAGACGTTCACCCGCCCGGTGATCGTCTCCACCACCCCGATCGGTACGCCCAGGCGTTCCAGCACCGCTCCCTGCTCGATGTGCAGCTCCAGGTAGGCGGCGATGTCGCGGGGTGACCAGGCGGCCTCGGCCAGCCGCTCGGCGTCGCCCCCGACCGCGGCCAGCAGGTCGGCGACCGGGATGCCGCGATCGTCCAGGGCGCGTGCCGCGCCGGGCGGCAGTACCCCGGCGAAGCCGTGCGAGCCCAGCATGCCCATCGTCCCGTGGGCGCCCTCCTCGTCGCAGAAGGCCACCACCGCGAGCGGGTGGTTCAGCCGCACGCCCTCCTCGTGCAGGGTCCTGGCCACCTCGACGCCGGCCAGCACCCCGTAGGCCCCGTCGTAGGCGCCACCGTCCGGCACCGTGTCGATGTGCGAGCCCAGGACCAGCGCGGGCGCTCCCGGCACGGCGCCGGGGCGGTGGCCGATCAGGTTGCCGGCCGCGTCGATCCGTACGGCCAGGGCGGCCTCCTCCATGAGCCGCGCGACGTAGGCGCGGCCCTCCACATCCCCGGGGGTGAACGCCAGCCGTGTCACTCCGCCGCCGGGCACCGCGCCGATGGCGCCGAGCCCGGCCACCTGCTCCACCAGACGCCCGGCGTTGACACGGGGCCGGGTCCCCTGCAGGACGGTCATGGCGTACGCAGGGATCTGGGGCGCATGTCCGTCCAGACCCGCTCGATGTGCGCCAGGCAGTCGTCCCGGCCGCCGAGGACTCCGGTGGCGGTCCACCCGGCGGGCAGGGCCCGGTCGTGCGGCCAGATGGAGTACTGCTCCTCGTGGTTGACCACCACTACGTAGGTGCTCACGTCAGAACCTCCAGGTCACCGATCGTGGTCGAGTCGTCCCGCGCGGCGTGCGTCCGAAAGGTGCGCGCCGCCCGCGCGCTACGCCGTGTCATCTCGCAAGGGGAAGGCAGGGGCCGGACACCAGGGCGGTGATCGACCGCTCCAGTTCGCCGGCCATCGCGGCGACCGTCTCCGGAAGGAACAGCGCCGTGTCGTACTCCAGGACCGCTCGCGCGTGGCCGCCCAGGTCGGTGACCTCCAGGGCCAGGTCGAACTGCGAGGTGCCCAGCGGCATGACCAGCCGGTCGGCCGTCACCCCGGGCAGCCGGTCGTCGGCCGACTCCAGCAGGCGCCGGTCGTGCAGGGTGAACAGCACGTCGAACGGGGTCCTGCGGTCCCTGCCCAGCTCCGCGGTCAGCTTCGACAGCGGCAGTTCCTGGTGCTCGTAGGCGCCCAGCAGGCTCTGCCGGACCCGGCCGACGACCTCGGTGAAGGTGTGCGCCCCGGCCAGCGGGGTGCGGACCGCCACCGTGTTGACGAAGTGCCCGATCAGGTCGGCGACCTCGCTCCTGGAGCGGCCGGACACCACCGAGCCGACCGTCACGTCCTGCACGCCGGTGCGGCGGGCCAGCCAGACCTTGAAGGCGGCCAGGTAGACCATGTGCGGTGTGGTGTCGGTGGCGCGGCACAGCCCGCGTACGTCGACGGGCAGTTCGAAGGTGTGCTGGGCGCCCTGGAACAGCGGCCGTCTGGGGCGGGGCAGGTCGGTGCGGAGCGCGGTGCGCGGTGCGCCCGCCAGTCGCCCTCGCCAGTAGTCCAGCAGACCGGACAGCCGCTCACCGGTCAGCGACTCGCGTTCCCAGACGGCGAAGTCGACGTAATGGGTGCCGGGCGGCGCCGGTTCGGCCGAGCCCTCGACCCGGTTGCGGTACAGGGCGCACAGCTCCCGCCAGAAGATCGCGGTCGACCAGCCGTCGAAGACGATGTGGTGCGCCAGGACGAGCAGCACGTGCTCGGTGGGGGAGATCCGGTACAGCACGGGCCGCAGCAGCGGGCCGGTGGCGAGGTCGAACGGCCTGCGGTACTCGTCCAGGATGAGCCCGGCGGCGTCGGCCGTCTCCACCACCGGCAGCGGCACCGGAGCCGGGTCCGCCACCCGCTGTACCGGCCCCTGCCTGGTCATCGTGAACGTGGTGCGCAGCGACTCGTGCCGGGCGACCACCCGCCCGATCGCCCACTCCAGCGCCTCGACGTCCAGGGGGCCACGGAGCCGGAACGCGTGCGGCGCGCTGTAGGCGAGGCTCGCCGGGGCCAGCTGGTTCAGCACCCACAGGCTCTCCTGGGCGTAGGAGAGCGGGTAGCCGGCGCCGGGGGTCCTGGGCAGCGGGCGGGGCCCGGTCCCGGCGGGACCGGCCAGCCAGGCGGCCAGCTGGGCGGCCGTCAGGTGGTGGAAGACGTCGGAGATCGACACCTGCACGCCCAGCCGGTCCTGGATCCGCATCGCCACCTGGACCGCGGCCAGCGAGTGGCCGCCCAGGCCGAAGAAGTCGTCGTCCGGGCCGATCTCGCCGGGTTCCAGATCGAGCACCTCACTCCAGACGGCGGTGACGACGTCCAGCAACTCGGCCGGGGCGCCCGCGTGCGGGGCCGGGCCGTGCGGGACAGGCGGGGGACCCGCCGTCGCGGCGGCCGGCTCCTCGCTCCCCGCCCCGGCACCGGGGCGGGGCTCCCACGGGAAGGCCGTCACCGGACGGCCGGGGTCGCCGGCCGCGAAGTCCAGCACCCGCAGGTAGCCCTCGGCGAGCCAGGCGATCGTGTCCGCGTCGAACAGGTCGGTGTTGTAGCGCAGCAGGCCGGAGATCTCGCCGTCCGCGGCGACCAGCTCCAGCTCCACGTCGAAGCGGACGGTCCGCTGGTCGAGGGGGTACGTCGACAGGGCCAGCTCGCCCAACCGCAGCAGCATGCCCCGCTCGCCCGCCGAGGGGGCGCCCAGCGGCGACGCCGCCTCACCGGACGCGCTGCGGACGATCTCCCCTCGGTGCGAGGCGCGCAGCGTGAACGCCACGTCGAACAGCGGGGAGCGGCTGGGGTCGCGGTGCGCGCCCAGCCGTTCCACCAGCAGCGGGAACGGGTAGTCCTGGTTGTCCAGGGCGTCGAGCACCGCCCGCCGGGTGCGGTCGAGCACCTGCGAGAACCCGGGGTTCCCCGACAGGTCGGCGCGGAGCACGACCGGGTTGACGAAGTAGCCGGCGACGTCGGAGAACTCCGGGCGGCTGCGCCCGGAGGTCCAGGTGCCGAGCAGGAAGTCCCGCCGGCCACAGGCCCGGCCCAGCAGCACCTGGAAGGCGGCCAGCAGCGTCGTGTACAGGGTGGCCCCGCCGCTCACGGCCAGCTCCCCGACCGCCGCCGACCGCTCGGCGCCCAGCCGGAAGGCGTGCGAGGCGCCCCGGAAGGTCTGGTCGGCAGGGCGCGGCCGGTCGGCGGGCAGTGCGAGCACCGGCGGCGGGTCGGCCAGCAGACGCGTCCAGTAGGCCGCCATCCGGGCACCCTCCGGCCGGGCCAGCATCGCCGCCTGCCAGGCCACGAAGTCGGCGTAGGTCGCGGCGGGTGGCGGGCAGGCGGGTTCGGAGCCGCCACGCAGCGCCGTGTACGCCTGCCCCAGCTCCTCCAGCAGCGTGAACAGCGACCAGCCGTCGATCGCGATGTGATGGGTGACCCAGAGCAGCACCGGCGCCGCCGCCGGGCGCCGTACCAGCACGACCCGCAGCACCGGGCCGCGCTCCAGGTCGAACGGGCGGGCCGCCTCGGCGCCGAGCAGGGCCGCGAGGTCCTCCTCAGGCGCGAGGGCGACGAGGCGGAAGTCCAGCTCCCCCTCCGGGGCGACCCGCTGCACCGGCGTGCCCTTGACGTGCCCGTAGGTGGTGCGGAAGATCGGGTGCCGCGCCACCAGCCAGGCGAACGCGCCGCGCAGCGCCTCCGGGTCCGCCTCGCCGTGCACCGTCCAGGCGAACGGCATGTTGTAGGCGACGCTGGCCTCCCTGCGCATCCGGTCCATGAACCACAGGGACTGCTGGCCGTAGGAGAGCGGAAAGGGTGCGGCGCCCGATTTCATCAGCTTGGCGAGCAGGGCGCGCTTGTCGGCCTGGGACAGCGGCGCTCGGGTCTCCATCGAAGTCCTCCAGTGGGGGTCAGGTCGCCGGGACGGTCAGCCGCTCGACGAGGGAGACGGCCTCCTCGGGGGAGGCGACGGAGTGGAACGTCGGCTGCCCGGCCCGGGAGATCAGCTCGAACCGCCGCAGGGTCTCGACCAGGCTGATGAAGCCGTCCCAGACGCCCTCGGCGTTCACGATGACCAGCGGCTTCTCGGACATGCCCAGGTAGGTGGCGGAGATCACCTCAAGGATCTCGTCCAGCGTCCCGTAGCCTCCGGGCAAAGCGATGAAGGCGTCCGCGCCACGCAGCATGTGCTCCTTGCGCCGGTGCAGGCTGTCGGTCAGGTGCGTCTCCTGTGCCGGCGCGGCGATCGCCCGCTCCCGCTCGTACAGGAACCGGGGGATGATCCCCCGGATGGTCGCACCGGTCTCCGAGGCGGCCCACGCCACCTCGCCCATCAGGCCGGAGCCGCCACCGCCGTAGATCAGGCGGTGGCCCCGCTGCCCGATGAGCCTGCCGGTCGCCCTGGCCATGTCGACGATGACCTGTGAGTTGCTCCGTCCCGCGCCGCAGAAGACGCAGATCTCCAGTGGTTTGCCGCCCCCGCGCACACCCGCGCCGGGTTGGAGGATCGTCGAGGTCATCGCTGTCTCCTAGGAGGACCGGTAGCGTGTGATCGCCGGCAGGTGCCGTTCGCGGAGTTCGTGGTCGCGCACGCCGAGCCCCTCGGCGGGGGCGAGGCAGAGCACGCCGATCTTGCCCTGGTGGGTGTTGCGGCGGACGTCGTGCACGGCCTCGGCGCTCTGCTCCAGGGCGTAGGTACGCGACAGGGTCGGGTGGACGCGCCCCTGGGCGACGAGCCGGTTGGCCTGCCAGGCCTCGTGGTAGTTGGCGAAGTGCGTGCCGACGACGCGCTTGAGGCTCATCCACAGGTACCGGTTGTCGAAGGAGTGCATGAACCCGGTGGTGGAGGCGCAGGTCACGACCGTCCCGCCGCGCCGGCAGACGTAGACGCTCGCGCCGAAGGTCTCCCTGCCGGGGTGCTCGAACACGATGTCGGGGTCGTCGCCGCCGGTCAGCTCGCGGATGCGGCTGCCGAAGCGCCGCCATTCGGCGACGTCGGGGGTGTGCTCGTCGAGCCAGAAGGAGAACCCCTCCGCGGACCGGTCGATGATCAGGGAGGCGCCCGCCCTCCTGGCCAGCTCCGCCTTCTCGGGGGAGGAGACGACGCAGACCGGGGTGGCGCCGCCGTTCAGCGCGTACTGGGTGGCGTAGGAGCCGAGCCCGCCGGAGGCGCCCCAGATCAGCACGGTGTCGCCCTGCTTCATGGCCGCGCCGTTGCGCGAGACCAACTGCCGGTAGGCGGTGGAGTTGACCAGCCCGGAGCAGGCGGCCTCCTCCCAGGTCAGGTGGGCGGGCATCGGCATCAGCTGGTTGGCCTTGACCAGCGCCAGCTCCGCCAGGCCACCGAAGTTGGTCTCGAATCCCCAGATCCGCTGCTGCGGGTCGAGCATGGTGTCGTCGTGCCCCTCGGGGTCCTCCAGCTCCACCGACAGGCAGTGTGCGACGACGCGGTCACCGGGCTTCCATTTGGTGACGCCGGGGCCCACCCGCAGTACCACGCCGCTGACGTCCGAGCCGAGCACGTGGTAGGGGAGGTCATGGCGGCGGGCCAGTTCGCTGCGGCGGCCGTAGCGGCGCAGGAACCCGAAGGTGGGCACCGGTTCGAAGATCGCCGACCAGACGGTGTTGTAGTTGACCGAGCTGGCCATCACCGCCAGCAGTGCCTCGCCGGGACCGACCTCGGGGGTGGCGACCTCCTCGACGTGCAGCGACTTGCGCGGGTCCTTGTCCTCGCTGCGCATCCCGGCGAACATGTCGACCTCGTCGGCGTGCACGGTGACGCCCCAGTAGGACTCCGGTACGGCCAGCGCCTCGAAGTGGCCGGGGTCGCTCTCGCCGGACAGGATCGCGTCTCGGATCGCGGTGGTCATCGCGCTGCCTCCAGGGCGAGTCGGTCGAGCTTGCCGTTGGGGTTCAGGGGGAGGACGGGAACGGTGCGGAACCGGGCGGGGACCATGTGCGCGGGCAGCCGCTCGCCGCACAGGGCGCGCAGTTCGCGGGGGGAGAGCGGGGTGCCGACCAGGTAGGCGACGATCAGCGGCTCGCCGCCGGGCGGGGTCCGCACGATCACGGCCGCGTCGCTCACGCCGGGCGTGCGCCGCAGCACGGCCTCGATCTCGCCCAGCTCGACGCGGAAGCCGCGGATCTTGACCTGGGAGTCGATGCGGCCCAGATACTCGAAGGACCCCGACTCCAGTTGCCGTACCAGGTCGCCGGTGCGGTACCAGCGCCGCCGGCCGTCGCCCAGGTCGGCCAGGGGGAACTTCTCGGCGTTGAGCGCCGGGCGGCCGACGTAGCCGGTGGCCAGGGCGGTGCCGCCCACCCACAGCTCGCCCTCGGCGCCGGTGGGCACCGCGCGGCCGTCCGCGCCGACGACGGCGGTGCGGACGTGGCGTAGCGCCCGGCCGATGTTCGTGGGCCCCGAGGTGTCCTGCACCATCGCGCGGTCCACGACCGTGCAGGTGGAGAAGACCGTCGTCTCGGTGGGGCCGTAGATGTTGACGATCTGTTCCCGCCCGCCGGTCAGGTCCATCCAGGCGCGGATGGTGTCGCGGTCGATGGCCTCGCCGCCGAAGATCAGGTAGCGCAGCGCGAGCGGCCGGGGGCTCTGCTCCATGGCCCAGGCCAGGTACTTGAACATGCTGGGCACCTGGCAGAGTACGGTCACCCGCTCGGCGTCCAGTGTGGTCAGCAGCAGCCGTGGGTCGCGCCCGGCGGCGACCGGGACGGCGACCACGCGCCCGCCGTGCAGCAGCGCCCCCCACATCTCCCAGATGGAGAAGTCGAAGCAGTGGCTGTGAAACCAGCTCCACACGTCGCCGGATCCGAAGGAGAACCGCTCGCGGGCGGAGCGGAACAGTTCCAGCACCGCGCCCTCCGGGGTGGCGACGCCCTTGGGGGTCCCGGTCGAGCCGGAGGTGTAGATGATGTGGGTGGGGATCTCACCGGAACGCTCGACGGGCGGCAGCACGTCTCCGATCGCCCCGGTGACCTCGACCCTCGGTATCGCGGCGAACGGCCACGGCCCGTCCGGGTCGGCGCAGATGGCGCGCAGTTCGCTGTCGCCGGCCATGAACCGCACCCGCTCGGCGGGGTAGTCGGGGTCCAGGGGGACGTAGGTGCAGCCGTGGCTTATCACCGCCACGATGGCGGCGACGACCCGCCAGGAGCGCCGCATGAAGATGCCGACCCGGTCGCCGGGGACCAGCCCCAGCTCGTCGAGCGAGCGGCGGATCTCGGAGGCGGCGCCCGCCAGTTCCGCGTAGCTCACGGATCGGTGTTCGTCGGTGACGGCGAGCGCGTCGGGCCGCCGCCGCACGTGCTCGTAGAAGGCCGAGGCCAGGGAGCCGAATTCTTCGTCCACAGATCAGGACGATCTCCAATAGCACAACATATGGGTATTCGTCGGCGGGCTAGGCTTCTCCCGGAGACCCGGCCGGGAGGCTAGGTACCGTCCGCGTCCCGCGACGGAAGACGCCGGAGCCGCGCCTGGCGATGCTTCTCGGCATGAACGGTGTCGTTTTCGTCTTTCCCGGCCAGGGTGCCCAGTGGCGTGGCATGGGAAGTGCCCTGCTGGAGCAGGAACCGGTCTTCGCCGCGGCGATCCGGGAGTGCGAGCTCGCGCTCGAACCGTACACGGACCGATCGGTCACCGACGTGCTGGCGGGCAGGGCCGACGCCGACCGGATCGACGTGGTCCAGCCCGCGCTCTTCGCCCTCCAGATCGGGCTGGCCAGGCTCTGGGCGGCCAACGGCGTGGTACCCGCCGCGGTGGTCGGCCACAGCCTGGGCGAGATCGCCGCCGCCCACGTGGCGGGCGCCCTGACCCTGGCGGAGGCGGCCAGGGCCGTCGGCGTCCGCAGCCGGCTCTACCGCAGGCTCAGCGGGACGGGCGCCATGGCGCTGGTCGGCCTCGGCTGGGAGGAGACCGCCGCCCTGGTCGCCGAGCGGAACGGCCATCGCGGGGCCGCACCCGAGTTCCCCGGTGCCGGCCGGATCTGCCTGGCCGCGGCCAACGCGCCCGGCTCGACGGTGGTGGCGGGCGACCACGACGCGGTCCACGCGCTCGTCGAGCAGCTCCGCTGGGAGGACGTCTTCTGCCGCCTGGTCGGCGCCGACGTCGCCGGTCACAGCCACCACGTCGACCCCCTGCTGCCGGAGTTGCGCGAGGAACTGGCCGCACTGGTGCCGAACCGCGCGGGGATCCCGCTCTGGTCGACCGTCACCGGCCGCCCCGGCGCGGTGCTCGACGCCGACTACTGGTGCCGCAACCTGCGCGAGCCCGTGCTGTTCTGGCCGGTGATCCGGCAACTCCTGGACGCGGGCTACGACACGTTCGTCGAGCTCAGCCCGCACCCCACCCTGCTGTCCGGGCTGCGCGACGTCGACGCCCGGCTGCTGGCGTCCGTGCACAAGGAGGACGGCGCCGTCTTCGCGGGCTCGCTCGCCCGCTTGCGCGAGGTGAAGCTCACCGCGGACGGCCCCCTGGGTGACCACCGGGTCGAGGGCCGGCCGGTCTTCCCCGGCGCCGGATACCTGGCGGCCGCCCTGGAGCACTCCGACGCGCTGGCCGGGGTGGAGTTCCACGCCCCGCTGCTCCTGGACACGCCACGCCGCCTGGCCACCCGGCTCGACGGCGACGCGATCGACCTCACCGTCGAGGGGCGGACCCACGCCTCGGCCTCCCGCGCGACCCCGCAGGCCGTGGCGCACCTGGAGCTGTCGCCGCTCAGGTCCAGGTACGTCGCCCGGATCGGAGCCGAGGAGCTGTATTCCGGCTTCACCGCCAGGGGCATGCGGTACGGTCCGGCCTTCCAGCGGATCGAGGAGGTCTTCACCGCCCCCGGAGAGTCCCTCGCCCGCCTGCGCGCCTCGCGGGCCCACGACGGCGAACCCGCCTCCGGCCCCTGGCCGTACCGCCTCGACGTGGCGCTGCTGGACGCCTGCCTGCAGGCGGCGGCGCCCGTTCTCGCCGAAGGCGACGACCTCTACCTGCCCCGGGCGGTGGCCCGGGTGTCGGTGCTCGGCGAGGTCGGCGCGGCCCGCTGGGCGCACGCCAGGGCCGTGTCCGCGACGGGCACCGGCGACGACCCGGGTGACGGGGCGGAGGTGACGCTCGACATCGACGCCTGCGACGAGGACGGCCGGGTGGTACTGGCGCTGCGCGGGGTGCGGCTGCACCGGATCGCGCGCGGCGCCGGGGCCGGCGGCTGGACGTACAGCACGCGCTGGGTGCCGGTGCAGACGGGCGCGGACGAGCCGTTCGGCGGCGTGGTCCACCGGGTCGAACCGGGACGGCCCGCCGAGGAGGCACTGCGGTCGCTGCTGGAACTGACCAGGGAGCTGATCGCCCGGCCGGAGCCGGAGCGGCTGTGGGTGGTGACCAGGAACGCCCAGCCGGTCGAGCCGGGCGACCCGGTGGACCCCGACGCCGCCGCCGTGTGGGGGATGGCGCGCACGATCAGGCACGAACACCCCGAGCTGCGCTGCACCCTGATCGACCTGGACGCCGAGCCGGGACCGTCCTGGACCCCGGCCGAGCTGGGCGCCGGCGCCGATGTCGGTGCCGGGCGCCCCGCCTGGAGGCTCGCGGGTGAGAACGAGGTCGCGTTGCGAGGTGGCAGGCCGTTCGCGCCACGCCTCACCCCGCGACCGGCCGGGCCGCGCGGCCCGCACCGGCTCGTCCAGCGAGCCCGGCAGGACCTGGCCACCCTCTGCCTGGCCGAGGACGCTCCCCGGGAACCGGGGGCGGGAGAGGTACGGATCCGGGTACACGCCGCCGGGCTCAACTTCAACGACGTGCTGCGCGGCATCGGCATGCTGGGCGAGCAGCCGGAGCCACTCGGCTACGGCCTGGAGTGCGCGGGCGAGGTGACCGACGTCGGCGACGGCGTCACGGGCCTGGCCGTGGGCAGCCGGGTGGTGGCCCTGGTCGCCGAGATCGGCGCGATGGCCTCGCACGTCACCGTGGACGCCCGGCTGGCCGTGCCCATCCCCGGCGATCTGGACTTCACCGCGGCGGCGACGCTCCCCGCGGCGTACGTCACCGTGCTCTACGGCATGGAGCGGCTGGCCCGGCTGGAGGCGGGGGAGCGGGTACTGATCCACGCCGCGGCCGGGGGTGTCGGCCAGGCGGCGGTGCGGCTGGCCAGGCGGGCGGGCGCGGAGGTCCTCGCCACCGCGGGCTCGCCCGGCAAGCGGGCCTGGCTCAGGCAACAGGGCGTCCGGCACGTCTTCGACTCGCGCTCGCTGGACTTCGCCGACCAGATCCTGGAGGTCACCGGCGGCGCCGGGGTCGACATGGTGGTCAACTGCCTGGCCGGACCGGCCGTCGACGAGGGGCTGCGGATCCTGGCGCCCTTCGGCCGGTTCGTCGAACTCGGCAAGCGCGACATCGCGGAGAACCGGCCGCTGCCGCTCGCCCCCTTCGCCAAGAGCCTGTCCTTTCACGCGGTGGAGGCGTTCTCGCTGGCCGGACGGCGCCCGGCGCTGGCCGGCGCGATGCTGCGCGAGGTGGTGGACGCGGTCGCGGCGGGCGATCTCGGCCCGCTGCCGGTGACGGCCTTCCCGGCGGCGGAGGCCGAGGCGGCGTTCCGGCACATGGCCTCGGCCAGGCACATCGGCAAGGTGGTGCTCACCTTCGACCGGCCCCGGCTGCGCGCCGACGGCACCTACCTGGTCACCGGTGGTCTGAGCGGTCTCGGCCTGGCCGCGGCCGAGGGGCTGGTACGGCAGGGAGCCAGGCATCTCGCCCTGTTGGGCAGGAGCGAGCCCGGACCGGCCGCACGGGAGCGGATCGCAGCACTCCGCGAGGAGGGCGTGCGGGTCGTGGTGCTGGCCGCCGACGTCGCCGACGCGGACGCGCTGGAGAAGGCGCTCGACGGGCTCCGCGCCCAGGGGCCGCCCATTCGCGGAGTCCTGCACGCCGCCGGGGTGCTGCGCGACCGCACCGTCGCCGTCGTCGACCTCGACGAGGTGGCCGAGGTGCTGCGCCCCAAGGTGGCCGGCACCCGCAACCTGCACCGGCTGACCTGCGGTGACCCGGTGGAGCTGTTCGTGCTGTTCTCCTCGGCGGCCGGGCTGCTCGGCTCCGGCGGCCAGGCCGGCTACGCGGCGGCCAACGCCTTCCTGGACGGGTTCGCGCACTGGCGGAGGAGCCGGGGCCTGCCCGCCACCAGCGTCGACTGGGGCGTCTGGTCACAGATCGGGCTCGCCGCCCGACCGGACCGGGCGGGCAGGCTGGCCGACCGGGGCATGGGTTCCATCGACACCGCGTCGGGCCTGCGGATCCTCGCCGAACTGCTCGCCGAGCAGCCGGCCCAGGTGGCGGTCGTCCCGCTGGACGCGCCCACCTGGTTCGCGAACAACCCCGGACACGAGCGCTGGTCGATCTTCGCCGGGCTGGCGGCCGGGCACACCGGGACCGGCAGGCTGAGCATCACGACCCCCCAGGAGCTGGAGCGGGCGCTCGTCGAGTGGGTGGCGGGGGTGCTGCGCACCTCACCGGCCGCGATCGACCCGAAGGCGTCGCTGACCCGGCTGGGACTGGACTCGCTGATGGCCGTCGAACTGCGCAACCTCCTGGAGGCCCGGCTCGGGGTGCGGCTGCCGGCCCCGGCCTTCCTCGACGGTCCCACCGTCACCGAGCTGGCCGGGCGGGTGAGCGCCCATCTGGACGACCGGCCGGCTGGCGAGACCGACACCCGTGACCCGATGGCGGCGCGGCTGGACGCCCTGTCCGACGCCCAGGTGGACGCCCTGCTGGACGAGCTTCTCAACGACCACATCGGAGGTGTGGCATGACATTTCATGATTCGGTGCTTGCGTCGCTGTTGAGCACCGCCGACGAGCACGGCGAGCGCCCGGCGCTGACCTTCCTGGGCAGGGGCGAGAGCACCCGGTGGACCTTCGCCGAGCTGGCCCTGCGCGCCCGCCAGGTCGCCACCCGCCTCACCGAGGCCGGCGCGTACGGCGAGCGGGTGCTCCTGGTCTGCCCCTCCTCCGCCGAGTACGCGCCCGTCTTCTACGGCTGCATGCTGGCCGGGGCCCTGCCCGTGCCCGTCTACCTGCCCTCCCTCGCGCACTTCAGGTCCGCCTGGTCGAAGATCGCCTCCATCGCCCGCGACTCCGGCGCCGCCTATGCGATCGCCCCCGAACCGCTCCCCGGCGCGGACGCGCCGGCCACCCTGCCCGGCTTCCGCGGCTGGCTGCACTTCGCCGACCTGCTCCGCGGCGACGCCGCCGACCACTGGGCGCTTCCCACCCCAGAAGACCTGGCGTTCCTGCAGTACACCTCGGGCTCCACCGGCAACCCCAAGGGCGTCATGGTCACCCACGGTGGCCTGATGCACAACGCCCGCGTGGTGGCCGCCGCCGTCGGGGCCGGCCACGAGACGACCACGGTCTCCTGGCTGCCGCTCTACCACGACATGGGGATCATCGGATCGCTGCTGTCGCCGCTGCTGTGGGGCGCGCACGTGGTGAAGATGTCACCGCAGGCGTTCGCCGCGCAGCCGTTCGCCTGGCTGCGAGCCATCTCCGACCACGGCGGGCAGCTTTCCTACGCGCCCAACTTCGCCTACGAGTTGTGCGTCCGCAAGGTCACCGACGCCGAGCTCGCCACCCTGGACCTGAGCCGCTGGCGAGTGGCGCTCAACGGTGCCGAGCCGCTCAGGCGAGACACCCTGCGGCGCTTCGCCGAGCGGTTCGCTCCCGCCGGGCTCGACGCCGCGAGCCTGTACGCCGCGTACGGCATGGCCGAGGCCACCCTGGTCGTCTCCGCCGGACCGCTGTCGGCCGCCGACCTCGGCGTGCGGGTGGGGGAGCGCCACTACGTACGTTGCGGCACCCCGCTGGACGAGATGGTCGTCGAGATCGCCGACCCTGTCACCGGGCTGGCATGTGAGGCGGGCGAGGTCGGCGAGGTGTGGGTGTCGGGGCCCTCGGTGGCGGCCGGCTACTGGCAGCGCCCCGACGCCACCGCCGAGACCTTCCACGCCCGGCTGCCCGGACGCGAGGAGAACTTCCTGCGCACCGGGGACCTCGGGGTGCTGGACGGCGACGACGTGGTGATCGTCGGCCGGCACAAGGACCTGATCGTGATCAACGGGGTCAACCACTATCCCCAGGACGTCGAGTACACCGTCGAGCGGGTCAGCCCCGCCGTGCGGGGCGGCTGCGGCGCCGCCTTCGCCACCGAGCCCACCGGCGACGTGCCGCAGGCCGAGGCCGCGGTGGTGGTCGCCGAGGTCACCGCCTCGACCGCGGGGGACCTCGACGAGCTGATCACCGAGATCCGCCTCGCGGTGGCCAGGGAGCACGACGTGCTGCTCGACGGGGTGTTCCTGGTCGAGCCGCGCAGCGTCCCCAAGACCACCAGCGGCAAGATCCGGCGCCGCGAGTGCCGCGCCATGCTGGCGGAAGGTCGCTTCACCGTGCTGGCCGGATGGACCTCGCCCGCCCTCGCGGACGCCGACCCGGTGGCGGCCGGGCGATGAGCGTCCTGGACCTGCTGACCTCCCTGGTCGCCGAACGCGCCGGCCTGGCCGACGTCGACGCCGACCGGTTGTTCATCGACTACGGCATCGGCTCGGCCGACGCGGTCGCCCTCGCCGCCGAACTGGAGGCCCGGCTGGGCATCCCGCTGCCGAACACGGTCTTCTACGACCACCCCACCCCGCGCGCCCTGGCCGAACACCTGGCGGGAGCCGTGGGACGGCCGGACCGCGGGACCCCCGGCCACGACACCTCCCGCGCCCCGGGCGGGCATGAGGTCGTCGAACCGGTGGCGATCGTCGGCATCGGCTGCCGCCTGCCGGGAGCCGACGGCCCCGAACGGCTCTGGCGGCTGCTGGCGGACGGCGTCGACGCGGTCGGCACGGTGCCGGGCGAGCGGGCCGCGCACCACCCGGGCTGGCGCGAGCCGGGGGTGGGCGAGGGCGGGTTCCTGCCGGACGTGGAGGGCTTCGACCCGGCGTTCTTCACGGTCAACGCCCGCGAGGCGGAGGCGATGGACCCGCAGCAGCGGCTGCTGCTGGAGGTCGCGCACGAGTCCCTGCAGGACGCCGGGCTCCGCCTCGCCGATCTGGCCGGGAGCCAGACGGGCGTGTTCGCGGGCATCAGCAGCGGGGACTTCCTGGTCCACAGCTTCAGCCCGGGGCTCGCCGAGACCGAACCCGGCCTCTACACCCCGACCGGCGTGGCGCACAGCGTGGCCGCCAACCGCATCTCCTACGTCTTCGACCTGCACGGCCCCTCGATGGCCGTCGACACCGCCTGCTCGTCGTCGCTGGTCGCCGTACACCAGGCGGTGACCGCACTGCGGACGGGCCAGTGCGACGCCGCCCTCGCCGGCGGGGTCAACGCCATCCTCTCGCCGGACATCGGCCTGTGCTTCCGCACGGCGGGAGTGCTGGCCCCCGACGGCCGGTGCAAGTCCTTCGGCGCCGGGGCCGACGGCATGGGCCGCTCCGAGGGGGCCGTCATGGTGACGCTCCGGCGCCTGGGCGACGCGCTCGCCGCCGGAGACCGGATCTACGCCCTCATCCTCGGCGGCGCGGTCAACAGCGACGGGCGCACCAACGGCCTGATGTCGCCGAGCGCCCCCGCGCAGGTACGGCTGCTGCGCGCGGCGTGCCGCGCCGCGGGAGTCGACCCCGGTGACGTCGGCTACGTCGAGGCGCACGGCTCGGGCACCCGGCTGGGCGACCTGATGGAGCTGCGCGCCCTGTCGGAGGTGCTGGGCGCGGCGCCGCGCCGTGCCGCGCTGCGGGTCGGCTCGGTCAAGAGCAACCTGGGGCACCTGGAGGCGGCGGCCGGCGCGGCCGGCCTGGCCAAGGCGGCCCTCGCGCTCTTCCACGGCGCACTGCCGGCCAGCCTGCACGCCACCGACCTCGCCGAGGACTTCGACTGGTCCGGCGGCGGCCTGCGGGTGCAGCGGAGCCTGGAGTCCTGGACCGGCCGCCTGGCCGGCGTCAGCTCCTTCGGCTTCGGCGGCACCAACGCCCATCTGATCCTCCAGGCGCCCCCGACCCCCTCCGCGGCCGTGGCGGGTGGCGAGTCCCGGAACCGCAAGGGCCCCGCCGAGGCGTGGCCGTATCCGCAGAAGTACGCCGCGACGGCGCCGCCTCCGGACAGGATGGCCGGGACACTTCCAGTGCGGGAGCCGGCCGCGGCACCGACGGCCTTCCCGGCCGGTCAGGGGCATCGTCACTACCTGCCGCTGTCGGCGCACACGCACGCCGGGCTGCGGGAGCTGGTCGTGCGCTGGCGGGCCGCGCTGGACGATCCGGAGCTGGACCTGGCGGCGGCCTGCCACACGGCAGGGGAACGGCGCGACCACCACGCCTACCGGGTCGGGGTGACCGGCGCCGACGCCGCCGAGCTGAGCCGGGAGCTCGACAGGGCACTGACCGACCTGACCGCCGCGACACCCGGCGGCGCGGCACCCGGCGGCCTGGCCCTGGTCTTCGCCGACGAGCCGGGCGCCGGGACGGCCGCCGCGCACGCCGACCTCGCCGCCGAGCTGCGCCGGGCGGGCGTCCGTCCCGACCTGGTGATCGGCCACGGCGCGGGGGAGGTCGCCGCCGCCCGCTACCGCGGCGTGCTGTCGCCCACCGCCTCGGACACCGTCGCCGGGCACCGCGCCAGGCTGCTGGCCGGGCCGGCGCCGGTGCACGCCCTGCGGGTGCGGCTGGCGCGCAGGCTGGCGGAGGCGCTGTGCGCGCGGATCGGTCCCGCGCTCGCGGTGGCCACCGTGGAGGACGCGCAGACCTGCGTCATCGTCGGCCCCCGGGCCGCGCTGGCCACCCTGGCCGCCACCCTCACCGCGGGAGACGTGCTCTGCGGCGACCTGGGACCCGCCACCGCCGACCACAGCGGGCTGGCCGCACCACTGGCCGCCGAGCTGGAGGCCGCCCTGGAGGGGCTGCCCGTCAACGCCGGCGAGACGGTGGCGCTGTCGACGCTCACCGGCGGGCCGGTCGACGGCCGCGCGCAGGGCGCCCGGCACTGGGCGCGGCACCTGGCCGCCCCGAGCCTGCTCGGCGACGCGCTCGCCGTCGCGCTGGACCGCGGGGTGAGCACCTTCGTGGAGATCGGTGTCGCCGAACTCGGTCCCCGGCTGCGCGGTGCCCCGGGGGGCAGGCAGGCCCGCGCGGTGCGCTGCGCCGGCGCCGGCGACCTGCCCGGCGTGCTGATCCGCCTCTACGAGCTCGGCCACGACCTCGACTGGGCCGCGCTCAACCCGCCGGGGGCCGTGGCGTCCATCCCGCTGCTGCCCTGGTCCCGCGACTGGTCCGCGCCGCCCGCGCCCGGTCACATCGGCACCGTCCCTCAGGAGATGGTCGCGTGAACACCGTCCTGCACGAGGTGGCCCGGCAGGTGAGACGCGCGCCCGGCGCGGTCGCCGCCCTCGACCCGGCCTCCGAGCTCAGCTACGGGCAGCTGGCCGCCCGCGCCAACGCGGTGGCCGACGTGCTGCGGGAGAGAGGAACGCGCCCCGGTGACGTGGTCGGTGTCGCGCTGCCCCGCTCGGCCGACTACGTGGCGGTGATCCTGGGCATCTGGCAGGCCGGCGCGGTCTTCCTGCCGCTGGATCCGGCCCTGCCGCCCGAGCGGCTGCGCTTCCAGCAGCGCCAGGCGGGCATGAGCCTGCTCCTCGACTCCGTACCGCACACCGAGGGCGCCGAGGACGCCGAGGACGCTGCCGGGTTGCGGACCGGCGACGCGGACCCCGAGCGGTGCGCGTACGTGATGTTCACCTCCGGCTCCACCGGGCGGCCCAAGGCGGTGCTGGTCTCGCACGCCTCGCTGCACAACTGCGTGCGCGCCGTCGCCGAACTGCTCGACCCCGGCCCCGCCGACCGGTACGCCGCCAACCAGACCTTCTCCTTCGATATCGCGCTGCTGGAGATGTTCGTCCCGCTCAGTCACGGCGGTGCGACCCTGGTGACCTCCGAGGCGCTGCAGGCCGCCCCGGAACGGCTGGTGGGCTGGCTGGAGAGGCACCGTGTCACCGTCGTGCACGCCACCCCCACCGCCTGGCACTTCCTGCTGCCGTACCTGACGCCGGGGCGTGCGGAGCTGCAGGCCGTCTGCGGCGGCGAGGTGCTGACCGCCCGGCTGGCCGCCGAGCTGGCCGGGCGCGCCGGACGCGTCTGGAACTTCTACGGTCCCACCGAGGTCACCGTGTGGTGCACCGCCGGGCTCGTCACCGCCGGAGAGCCGGACCCGCTGCCGGTGGGCAGGCCGCTGGCCGGCTACCGCGTCGTCCTGCTCGACGACGCCGGTGAGCGGGTACCGGACGGCGAGCAGGGTGAGATCCACGTCGGCGGGCTCGGCGTGGCCCTCGGCTATGGCGGTGCCCCCGAGCTGACCGCAGAACGGTTCGTCGACCATCCCGAGCACGGCAGGCTCTACCGGACCGGCGACCTGGGCCGACTGCGCCCCGACGGCCGGCTCTGGTTCACCGGGCGTCGTGACCGGCAGGTCCAGCTGCGCGGCTACCGGATCGAGCTGGGTGAGATCGAGTGCGTGGCCCAGGAGCACCCGCTGGTCGAGCTGGCCGCCGCGCACGTCGTGGACGAGGGCCTGCTGCTGTTCGCCCAGGGAGACGTCACCCCCCGGGCGTTGCGCAAGCATCTGGCCGCCCACCTGCCCGCCTACATGATCCCGTCCAGGATCGAGGTGCGCGGCGCCTTCCCGCTGACCCCCACCAAGAAGATCGACCGCGTCGCCCTGCTGGCGTCGGCGAACCGTTAGGAGAAGTCGTGGCCGGATTGCACGAGCTGGTCGAAGCCCAGGTGGAGCGGACCCCGCGCGCCGTGGCCGTCATCGATGCCGACGGCCACACCCTGACCTACCGCGAGCTGGACCGGCGCGCCAACCAGCTCGCCCACCACCTGCGCGAGCTGGGAGTGGTCGCCGACACCCCCGTGGCGGTGTGCGTGCACCGGGGACTGGACCTGGTCATCGCGCTGTGCGGCATCCTCAAGGCGGGCGGGGCCTACCTGCCGATCGACCCCGACGCGCCGCCCGCCCGGGGGCGGCTCATGGTCGCCGAGGGCGCGGCGCCGGTGTCGGTGGGCGAGCAGGCACTCGCCCACCTGCTGCCCGGCGACCTGACCCGCGTCGTGCTGCTCGACCGCGACAGCGCGCTGATCGACCGCCACCCGACGACCCCGGTCGGCTCCGGGGTACGCCAGGAGAACCTGGTCTCCCTCTACTACACCTCCGGCTCGACGGGCACCCCCAAGGGGGTCGCCAGCACGCACGGGGGCTGGGTCAACCGGATGCGGTGGATGCAGGCCGAGCACCGCCTCGAACCGGGCGAGGCCGTACTGCACAAGACCACGCTCAGCTTCGACGACTCGGCGGTGGAGGTGTTCTGGCCGCTGTCGACCGGCGGGGTGGTGGCGATCCTGCCGCCGGGCGAGCACCGCGACCCGGTGGCGTTGCTGGAGGCCACCTCGCGCTTCGGCGCCGCCGTCGTGCAGTTCGTGCCCAGCATGCTCGCGCTGTTCCTGGCGGCGCACCGCCGCGCCGGGCTGCCGCCGCTGCCGCACCTGCGCCACGTGATCTCCAGCGGGGAGGCGCTGACCGCACCCCTGGCGCTCGCCTTCCACGAGCAGATCGGCGTGTACGGCTGCGGGCTGCACAACCAGTGGGGCGCCACCGAGGTGTCGATCGACTCCACCCTGTACACCTACGACCCGCACGACCCGCACGCGGGCCCGGTCGTCTCCATCGGTACGCCCTTCACCGGCAACACCGTGCACGTGCTGGACGAGGCGGGAGACCTCGTACCCGACGGCGAGGTCGGCGAGCTGTTCATCGGCGGCATCGGCCTGGCGCGCGGCTACCACCGCAGGCCCGCGCTGACCGCCGAGCGCTTCGTCCCCGACCCGTACGGCCCGCCGGGCTCGCGGCTGTACCGCACCGGCGACCTGGGGCGCCGCCGCCCCGACGGCGCCCTGGACTTCCTCGGCCGCACCGACCACCAGGTCAAGATCCGCGGGGTACGGGTCGAGCTGGGCGAGATCGAGGCCACCCTGGACGCCCACCCCGGGGTCGAGCGTTCCGCCGTCACGGTCGCCGGGGAGCGCCTGCTCGGCTACGTGGTGGCCTCCGGCGCCGCCCCCGACCCGGCGGAGCTGCGGGCCTACCTGATCGACCGGCTCCCGCCCTACCTCATCCCCGCGCAGCTCGCGGTGATCGACCGGATGCCGCTGACCAGCAGCGGGAAGGTGGACCGGGCCGCACTGCCGGAGATCGCCGCGCCCGCCGAGCGGGCCGAGGGCAGGCCCCCGGTCACCGCCGTGCAGCAGGCGCTGGCCACCATCTGGGCCGACGTCCTGGACCTGGACACGGTCTGCCTGGACGACAACTTCTTCGAGCTGGGCGGCAACTCCCTGCTCGCCACCCAGGTCATGTTCCGCATCCAGGACGACCTGCGCATCGACTTCCCGCTCTACCTGCTCTTCTCCGCCGAGTCGCTGGAGGAGCTCGCCGAGGAGGTGGCCGAGACCCGCGCCGAGCAGCTCCCGCCGCTGCCGAGGGTGTCCCGCGAGGGCACACTGCCGCTCTCCTACGGCCAGGAACGCCTCTGGTTCCTGCACCGGCTGGCGCCCGGCTCGACCGCGTACAACGTGCCGACCGCCTGCCGCCTGCGCGGCCACCTCGACGTGGCGGCGTTCCGCCAGGCGTTCGACGAACTGGTCGCCCGGCACGAGATCCTGCGGACCCGGTACGTGGAGAGCCCCGAAGGCATCCCCGAGGTGCGCATCGACGCCCGCGGATCCCGGCTGAGGTTCGGCGTCGCGCCCGGCGAGACCCGTATCGCCCGCGAGAGCGCCGCCTCCGACGCCCTGCAGGCCGACTGGGAGACCCCCTTCGACCTCGCCGCCGCCGCGCCGGTGCGGGCCAGGCTGACCAGGTTGGACGACTACGAGCACGTGTTCTCCCTGGTCGTCCACCACGTCGCCTACGACGCCGCCTCCGAGCAGGTGCTCTGGCAGGAACTGGCCACCCTGTACGAGGCCGCGCTGGCCGGGCGGCCCGCCGTGCTCCCCGAGCCGGCCGTGCAGTACGTGGACTACGCCACCTGGCAGCGTGCGCACGCCGCGGGGGGCGAGCAGCTCGACTACTGGCGTGCCCAGCTGGCCGGGATCACCCCGGCCGAGCTGCCCATCGACCGGCCGCGCCCGCCCGTGCAGACCTACGCGGGCGCCAGGGTCTCCTTCATGATCGAAGAACGGGTCACCGAGGAGCTGCGCCGGCTCGGCCGCGAGGCGGGCACGACGCTCTTCGCCGCCCTGCTCGGAGCCTTCCAGGCGACGCTCTTCCAGGCGTCCGGCGGCGCCGACGTCGCGGTGGGCTCCCCGGTACCCGGCCGTACCCGCCCGGAGACCGAGCAGATGATCGGTTTCTTCGTCAACACGCTGGTGCTGCGCACCCCCTGCGGCGGCGACCCGACCTTCGCCGAACTGCTCGGCCGCGTCCGTGAGGTGGTCCACGGCGCCTACGCCCACCAGGACGTTCCGCTGGAGCGGCTGGTCCAGGCGCTGCGCCCGCCGCGCGCCCCGGGACGTTCCCCCTTCTTCGACGTCATCTTCAACGGCGTCCCGCTCAGCGCGCTCACCGGCGCCGAGGGCGTACGCCTGCCACAGCTGACGGTGACCCCCATCGACCTGGCGACCCGCACCACGGTCGCCGACCTCGTCTGCTCGGTCGCGGAGACCCCGGACTCGATCATCGGCGAGGTCGCCTACAACACCGGTCTGTTCGACGGATCCACCGTCGAGAGCCTGGTGGATGCATGGCTGCATCTGCTGGGAGCGGCTGTGCGTGACCCGCACGCGCCGCTCTCGGCACTGTCACCGGTTCCCCATGCGTGACGTCCTCCGACGGGCCGCACCCGCACACCACACGAAAAAAAGAAAAGTGCTTCCTCCTCACCCTGAGGGGCGAGGCATCCGCACTGAATATCCGGTGAACGGAAGTCCGAGATGCTGCGCACGATGTTCAAATCCAAGATCCACCGAGCGACGGTCACCCACGCCGACCTGCACTACGTCGGCTCGGTGACGATCGACGAGGAGCTGATGGAGGCCGCCGACCTGTTGGACGGCGAGCAGGTGGCGATCGTCGACATCACCAACGGCGCCCGCCTGGAGACGTACGTCATCACGGGGGAGCGCGGCAGCGGGGTGATCGGCATCAACGGAGCCGCCGCGCACCTGGTCGCCCCGGGGGACATGGTGATCCTGATCTCCTACGGCCAGTACTCGGGGGCGGAGTTGCGAGGTTACCGGCCCCGGGTCGTCCACGTGGACGGGTCCAACCGGATCGTCCACATCGACCACGACCCCGCCCGCCCGGTGCCGGGGGCCGAAGACCAGTTCGCACCCGCGGGTGCGGCCAGGAGGCCACGATGAACACGCACACCCCCGTCCACCAGGCGCTGGCCGACGACTGGGCGCTGCTGCTCGGCCTGGACGCCGTCGGTTCCGACGACGACTTCTTCGAGGCCGGAGGCCACTCGCTGGTCGCCATCCAGCTCGTCGCCAGGATCCGGGCGCGGCACGGCGTCGAGGTGCCGGTCGCCGAGGTGTTCACCCACCCGACGGTGGGCGAGCTGGCGCAGGTCGTCCTCGGCCTGCTGGAGGACGGAGTGTCACCGCACTCACCGCACTCGCCGCTGGAGGTGGAAGGTGCCGGTCGTAGCGCCTGAGACGTCCCCACCCGGGCAGTCCTCGTCCGGAGCGTCCTCGTCCGGAGCGTCCTCGTCCGGGGCGTCCCCCGCCGGGACGCCGACGCCCGAGTCCACGCTCCCCGGGACGCCGACGCCCGAGTCCACGCTCCCCGGGACGTCCCGGCCGTTCGGGGGAGGGCTCTCGTACGCCCAGGAACGGATGTGGCTCGGCCACCAGCTGGACCCCGCCGGGACGGAGTACAACGTCTGCCTGGCGCTGCGCCTGCGCGGCCCGCTGGACGTCCCGGCACTCGCTGGGGCGCTCGGCGACCTCGTCGCCCGCCACCAGGCGCTGCGCACCGTCTACCCGAACGTCGAAGGACGGCCGGTGGCCTCGGTGCTGCCACCGGCGCCGGTCGAGCTGCCGGTACACCCCGTGGCCTCGGAGGAGGAGGTTCGCGGGACGGCCGCCGCCGAGGCGCGGCGGCCGTTCGACCTGGCCGCCGGGCCGGTGCTGCGGGCCCGGCTCGCCCGGCTGGCCGCCGCCGACCACGTCCTGGTGCTCACCGTGCACCACATCGCCTTCGACGAGTGGTCCATGGGCGTCTTCTTCAGCGAGCTCGACGCCCTCTACCGGGCCCGCCTCGCCGGTCTGCCCGACCCGCTGCCCCCGCTGCCGGCCGGGTACGACGAGGTGGTGGCGGCCGAGCGGGCCGTGGATCTGGCACCCGCCCTGGCGCACTGGCGCGGCGCCCTGGCCGGTCTGCCCACGCTCGACCTGCCCACCGACCGCGTCCCCGCCACGAAGTCCTCCACGGACTCCTCCACGGACTCCTCCGCGGAGGGGGCGACGCTGACCTTCGTCGTGCCGGCCGCCACCGCCGCCGCGCTCGGCGCCGTCGCCCGGCGCTGCCGGGCCACCCCATACATGGCCGGGCTCGCCGCGTTCGCCGCGCTGTTGTCGCGCCACTGCGGACAGGACGACATCGCGCTCGGCAGCACCGTAGCCAACCGTGCCGTGCCGCACTCCGAGCACCTCGTCGGTGCCTTCTTCAACACCGTGGTGATGCGCGCCGACCTGTCGGGCGACCCGAGCTTCACCGAGCTGCTGCGCCGCGTCCGCGCCTACTGCCTGAACACCCTCACCCACCAGCACCTGCCGTACCCGATGCTCGCCCAGGGCCGCGCCCCGCTGTTCCGCGTCCTGTACGAGCTGCACGCCGGCCTGCCTGGGGCCACCAGGCTCGGCGACCTGGCCGTGCAGCCGTTCGAGTTCCCCGACACCGCCGCCAAGTACGACCTCGCCCTGTCCCTGATGCCGGAAGACGACCACCTGCTGGGCCACCTGACCTACCGCGCCGACCTGTTCGAGACCGGCACCGCCCGGCGGCTCGCCGACTCCTTCGTCCACCTGCTCGCCCAGATCGCCGCCGCACCCGACGCGCCGCTCGACACGCTGGAGATCCTCCCGCCCGCCCAGCGCGAGGCGCTGCTCGCGGCCTGCCGGGGACCGGAACCACTGGGCTCGCCGGACCTCTGCGCGCACGAGCTGTTCGAGCGGCAGGTCCGGCGCACCCCGCAGGCCGTCGCGCTGACCTTCGGTGAGATCCGGCTGAGCTACCGGGAACTGAACGCCAGGGCCAACCGGATCGCGCACTGGCTGCGCGGCAGGGGCATGGGCCCGGAGAACGTCGTCGCCGTCCGCCTGCCACGCTCCGACTGGCTCGTCGCCGCCTTCCTCGGCATCTGGAAGGCCGGGGCCGCCTACCTGCCGCTCGACCCCGGTCTACCCGCCGCCCGGCTGGAGTACATGGTGGCCGACTCCGGCGCCCGGCTGGTGCTGGACGACGCGGCCGCCCTGGAGGCAGAGACCGCCGGGTATCCCTCCGCCGACCCGGACCCGGCCGCCGCGCCCGGCAACCTGGCCTATCTCATCTACACCTCGGGCTCGACCGGGCGGCCCAAGGGCGTCATGGTCGGTCACCGGGGCCTGGTGAACTTCCTGCACTGGTGCGTGTCGGCCTACGCCGTCGGCGGGGTGGGCGGGGCTCCGCTGTTCTCCTCGGTCGCCTACGACATGGTCGTGCCCAACATCTACACCCCGCTGGTGGTGGGCCAGAGCCTGCACGTCGCCGCCGAGGACACCGCCCTGGACGAGCTGGGCGCCGCGCTGTCGGCCCGGCCGTACGGGTTCGTCAAGCTCACCCCCGGACACCTGGAGGTGCTGGCCGGGCAGCTCTCCGCCGAGCAGGCCGCGGGTCTGGCCGGGGTCCTGGTGGTGGGCGCCGATGCCTTCCCCAGCCGGGCGCTGGCGTTCTGGCAGGCACTGGACCCGGCGCCGGTGCTGCTCAACGAGTACGGCCCGACCGAGGCGTCCGTCGCCAACTGCGTGCACACCGTGACCGGCCCGATCGGCGGCGAGCTGGTCCCGATCGGCAGACCCATTCCCGGCACCGCCATGTACGTGCTGGACGAGGCCATGCGCCCGCTCCCGATGGGGGTGCCCGGCGAGCTCTACATTGGCGGCGAGTGCGTGGTGCGCGGCTACCACGGCAGGCCCGCGCTGACCGCCGAACGCTTCCTGCCCGCCCCCTTCGGCCCGCCGGGCTCGCGGCTCTACCGCACCGGGGACCTGGGCAGGCTCCGCGCCGACGGGGAGTTCGAGTTCCTCGGCAGGCTCGACGACCAGGTGAAGATAAGGGGATTCCGTGTCGAGCTGGGAGAGGTCGAGGCCGCCCTGGACGAACTGCCGGGCGTCGAGCAGTCGGTCGTCGTCGCCTCCCCCGTACCCGACCCCCGAACCGAACCCGGAACCGCCCCGGTACCCGAACCCCGGCCAGGATCCGGAACCGCGCCCGTCCCCGGGCCCCGGCCCGGACCTGGAACCGTACCCGTTCCCGAACCCCGGCCCGGCTCCGGAGGAGGGCGAAGGCTCGTCGCCTACGTCGTCGGCACCGCGACGGCGGCCGAGATGCGCGCGGGTCTGGCCAGGAGCCTGCCCGAGTACATGGTGCCCTCGGTCTTCGTGCCGCTGCCCGCGATCCCGCTCAACCGCAACGGCAAGGTGGACCGATCCGCGCTGCCGGAGGTGAACGCCGCGTGGGACACGGGACAGGAGCCCGCCCCGCGCCGGGCGCGCACCGCCGTCGAGGGGCAGATCGCCGACCTGATCGCCGGGCTGCTCGGGATCGGCTCCGACGACGTCGGCGCGGACGAGGACCTGTTCGCCAGGGGGATCGACTCCCTGGGCGCGGTACGGCTGATGGCGAGCGTGGAGCAGCGGCTGGGCGTGAAGGTCAAGCTCCGCAGGTTCCTGGCCAACGCCACGGTCAGCGGCCTCGCCACCCTGGTGTCCGCGGCCGTCCCCGGCTCCGACCGTGGCTTCGGGCACGCCTCCGGAGGGTCTTCGGGGCACGGCGCGGACCGTGGCTCCGCGCACGGCCCCGCCTCCGACCCCTCCGGTCCCGGTCACGGTCAGGAGAACGGCTCCGGTCCTGCCCGGGAGCCCGGCCACGGCGCCGAGCCGGGAAGTGACGCTGCTCCGGCCGCCTCGCTCCCCGTGATCACCCCGTTGGCCGTCTCCGCACCCGCCGGAGCCCCGCTGTACTGCTTCCATCCGCTCGGCGGCTCCGCGCGCTGCTACGCGGGACTGGCGGCCAGGCTCGCCGCGTACCGGCCGGTCTACGCGCTGCAGGCGCTGGAGTCGGGGGTGAAGGCCGGTTCGCTGCCGGACATGGCCGCCAGGTACGCCCGGGAGCTGGCCGGTTCGGGTCTGGACCTGGCGCGCCCGTACACGCTCGCCGGCTGGTCGGCGGGCGGTGTGCTGGCCTTCGAGACGGCCAGGCGGCTACAGGAACTCGGCCACCAGGTCGACCGGGTGGTGCTGATCGACTCGGTGCTGCCCGAGGTGTTCGTGACCGACCTGCTGGGCGAGCTGGCCGAACTGGAGGCGCTGATCGACCGGCTGGCCCCGCTGGGCGCCGCCGAGGCCCGGCAGGCCCTGCTCGACTCCAAGGTGGGCTTCTTCGCCGGGCTCGGCATGACGCCCTCCCAGGTGGCCGCCTACCACGAGGCGTACGGGCCGGAGCTGCTGCGGCTCTGGCGCGACAGCCTGCGCGGCCTGGCCGGCTACCGGGCCGGCTGGCTCCACGGGCGCGTCACCCTCCTGACCAGCGAGCTGCACCCGCCCAGGCTGCGGGCCGTCCAGGAGGCCGGGTGGCGCCAGACCGTCTCCGACCTGACCGTCCACGAGATCCCCGGAGAGCACCACGAACTTCTCCGCGCCCCGCATGTCGACCTGATCAGCCGTTTTCTCATCGGCTGAGGGCGCCGGCGGAGGATCGGCCTTGGCGTCCTCATTTGTTTTTGGGTACGCTCGATCTTCAGGTCGAGAGGCGCTGCAACGGGCTCAGGCCCGCCACGCTCGACCGCGATCTGCTACCAAGGGCGCCTCCCACAACGGGAGGTGGTCCGATGAACGATTCTTCGAGGCACAGCGACGAGCACGGGAACGGCGTGCCGGGAGCGGACGACCGGGTACGGGCACTGCGGGAGCTGCTGGAGCGGCGGATCGCGGTGCTCGACGGGGCCTGGGGCACGATGCTGCAGGGCGCCTCGCTCACTCCGGCCGACTATCGCGACGAGCGGTTCGCAGAGCACCCGCGTGACCTGACCGGCGACCCGGACCTGCTGAACCTGACCCGTCCCGACGTCATCCTGGACATCCACCGGCAGTACCTCGCGGCGGGCGCGGACATCACCACCACGAACACCTTCACCGCGACGGGCATCGGCCAGGCCGACTACGGGCTGGAGCCGTGGGTGCGGGAGATGAACCTGCGGGGCGCCCAGCTGGCACGTCAGGCCGCGGACGAGGCGGGCGGGCGTTTCGTGGCCGGCTCGATCGGCCCGCTGAACGTGACGCTCTCGCTCTCCCCGCGCGTCGAGGACCCGGCCTACCGGGCGGTGACGTTCGACGAGGTCCGCGCCGCCTACGCCGAGCAGATCCAGGCGCTGGCCGACGGCGGGGTCGACCTGCTGCTGATCGAGACGATCTTCGACACGCTCAACGCGAAGGCCGCGATCGCCGCCGCGCGCGAGGTCGCCCCGCACCTGCCGCTGTGGATCTCGGTGACGATCGTCGACCTGAGCGGGCGCACGCTGTCGGGGCAGACCGTCGAGGCGTTCTGGAGCGCGATCCGGCACGCCGAACCGCTCGTGGTCGGCGTGAACTGCGCGCTGGGCGCCAAGGAGGCGCGCCCGCACGTCGCCGAGCTGTCGCGCCTGGCGGACACCTACGTGGCCTGCCATCCCAATGCCGGCCTGCCCAACGCGTTCGGCGGCTACGACGAGACCCCGGAGGAGACGGCGGCGCTGCTCGACGAGTTCGCCAGGGCGGGCATGGTCAACGTCGTCGGCGGGTGCTGTGGGACCTCGCCAGGGCACATCGAGCGGATCGCGGCCGCCGTGTCCGGCCTCCCGCCCCGCCAGATCCCGGCGCCGGCGGCCCGCACCCGGTTCAGCGGCCTGGAGCCCTTCGAGATCGGCTCGGACACCGGATTCGTCATGATCGGGGAGCGCACCAACGTCACCGGCTCGGCGCGTTTCCGGCGCCTGATCGAGGCGGACGACCACCAGGGCGCCGTCGACGTCGCCCTGGAACAGGTGCGCGGCGGGGCCAACCTGCTCGACGTCAACATGGACGCCGACCTGCTCGACAGCGAGCGGGCGATGACCACCTTCCTGAACCTGATCGCGACCGAGCCGGAGGTCGCCCGTATCCCGGTCATGATCGACAGCTCGCGGTGGAGCGTGCTGGAGGCCGGGCTCAAGTGCGTGCAGGGCAAGGGCGTCGTCAACTCGATCAGCCTCAAGGAGGGCGAGGAGGCGTTCCTGGAGCAGGCGCGGACCATCCGGGGCTACGGGGCCGGCGTGGTGGTCATGGCCTTCGACGAGCATGGACAGGCCGACACCGTCGAGCGCAAGGTGTCGATCTGCGCCCGCGCCTACGACCTGCTGACGCGGAAGGCCGGGTTCGCCGCCGAGGACATCGTGTTCGACCCCAACGTGCTCGCGGTCGCCACCGGCATCGCCGAGCACAACGGATACGCGAAGGCGTTCATCGAGGCCCTGCCGCTGATCAAGCAGCACTGCCCGGGGGCGCGGACCAGTGGCGGCATCTCCAACCTGTCGTTCTCCTTCCGAGGCAACGACGTCGTACGCGAGGCGATGCACTCGGCGTTCCTCTTCCACGCCGTGCGCGCCGGCCTCGACATGGGCATCGTCAACGCCGGACAGCTCGCGGTCTACCAGGACATCCCCGCCGACCTGCTCGAACTCGTCGAGGACGTGATCTTCGACCGGCGTGAGGACGCCACCGACCGGCTCGTCGCCTTCGCCGAGACGGTGAGCGGGTCCGGCACCCGCCGCGTCGTGGACCTGTCCTGGCGCGAGGCCCCGGTGGAGGAGCGCCTGTCGTACGCCCTCGTGCACGGCATCGTCGACTTCATCGACGCCGACACCGAGGAGGCGAGGCAGCAGCGGGAGCGCCCCCTGGAGGTGATCGAGGGGCCGCTCATGGACGGAATGAAGATCGTGGGCGACCTGTTCGGCGCGGGCAAGATGTTCCTGCCGCAGGTGGTCAAGAGCGCCCGGGTGATGAAGCGCTCGGTCGCCTACCTTGAGCCCTTCATGGAGGCGGAGAAGGAGCAGGCGCGGCTGGAAGGGCGCCTCGACAGCAGCCGAGGTCAGGGGAAGGTGGTGCTCGCCACCGTCAAGGGCGACGTCCACGACATCGGCAAGAACATCGTCGGCGTCGTGCTCGGCTGCAACAACTACGAGGTCGTCGACCTCGGGGTGATGGTCCCCGCCTCGGTCATCCTGGACACCGCGGTCGCCGAGGGGGCCGACGTCGTCGGGCTCTCCGGGTTGATCACACCGTCGCTGGACGAGATGGTCACCGTCGCCGAGGAGATGCGACGCCGCGGGCTGAAGCTGCCCCTGCTGGTCGGCGGCGCCACGACCTCGCGCCAGCACACCGCGGTCCGCATCGCCCCCGCCTACGACCACAGCACGGTCCACGTGCTCGACGCCTCCCGCGTCGTCGGCGTGGTCTCCGACCTGCTGGACGCCGAGCGGGCCGAGGAACTGGACGCGAGCAACCGCGCCGACCAGGAACGCCTGCGCGAACAGTACGCGAACAAGCAGCGCACCCCCCTGCTGAGCGTCGAACAAGCACGCGCCAACCCCGAGAAGGTCTCCTTCGAGGACCTGCCCGTCCCCGACTTCACCGGCATCCGCGTCGTGGAGCCGGAACTGGCCGTGCTGCGGGAGATGATCGACTGGCAGTTCCTCTTCCTCGCCTGGGAACTGAAGGGCAAGTATCCGGCGATCCTCGACCAGCCGGTGGCCCGCGAACTCTTCGACGACGCCAACACCATGCTCGACCAGATCATCGCCGAGGGCAGCTTCCAGGCCAAGGGCGCCTACGGCTACTGGCCCGCCCACTCCGAGGGCGACGACATCGTGATCGACGCTGTGATCGACGGCGATACGGCGGGTACGCGCGGCCTCCGCCTGCCGATGCTGCGCCAGCAGACGGTCAAGCCCGAGGGCCGGCCCAACCGGTGCCTGGCGGACTACCTGGCTCCGGCGGGGGACCACCTCGGCGGGTTCGCGGTGGCGATCCACGGCGCGGAAACCCTCGCGAACGCCTACCAGGCCCAGAACGACGACTACCGGGCGATCATGGTGAAGGCCCTCGCCGACCGGCTGGCCGAGGCGTTCGCCGAGTACATCCACCTGGAGGCGCGGCGGGCCTGGTTCGAGCCGGACGCCGATCCCCGCCTCGAGGACCTGCACGCCGAGCGCTTCCGCGGCATCCGCCCCGCGCTCGGCTACCCGGCGAGCCCGGACCACAGCGAGAAGCGGGAGCTGTTCGACCTGCTGGACGCCGACCGGCTCGGCATGGGCCTGACCGAGTCGTTCGCGATGACCCCGGCCGCGAGCGTAAGCGGATTGATCTTCGCCCACCCCTCGTCGCGGTACTTCACCGTGGGGCGGCTCGGCCGGGACCAGGTCGAGGACTACGCCGGGCGGCGCGGCCTGGACCTCGCCGAGGTCGAGCGCTGGCTGCGGCCCAACCTCGCCTACGACCCCGAGTAAGCCGAACCGGCTCCCCCGCGTCGCGCGTGGGCGATGCGGGGGAGCCGGTCTTCTCCGGCCAGCTGGTCAACGAGTCCGTCTGGGATGTCGTGATCTCCTCGTTCCTGATCGGCCGCTTCGACTGCCGGCCTCGTTGTCGTTTGTGCCGTCGGTGCTGGACGAGCCCGGGAGGCGTGGGCGACGGCCCTGCAGACCAGACCGGCCCATTGGCCGGCTCGGCTGCTCTGGTCGCGAGCTACCGGCTCAGGCGCAAGGTGACCATGCGCCGTTCAACCGCGAGTGCATCGCGCCGACGCTGGCGGCCCTTGCCCCGGCGATGGGTCTACGACCGGCCTACCGCAGTAATTGACGTTCACCGGAAATCATGTTCGATCCTGTCCGAGCATCTTCAGGGCAGGGGGTCTTCTCGTCCTACTGGTGCTCGTGGTTCGGGGGCGTGTGCGCGGGTGGTGGCGACGGTGAGGTGGCTGTCGGCTGGGTTTTCTGGGGGGCATCCCATGACTCGGGGGGCGGGCCGAGGATCTTCCTCGCCGCCTTGATCACGAACCGCCCGAACAGGTGGTTCCCGCCTGCACCGATGCCGACCCCAATGAACAGAGGGACCTGCTTGCCGAGGACGAGCATGCCCTGCTTCACACCGTACTTGGTCACGAATCGCGGGCCGAGGATCTTGTTAGCCGCGTTGATCGTCGACATTGGAATCGACTGCACAATCTTCTTCCCCCAATAGGGCGCTGTGCGACCGATCAACGGGTCCAAGGCGGTAGTCGCGGCGGTGTTCCCCACGAGGACCGAAGTCACCAGAAACCTGCGTCGCTCGACGTCTTCGACATCCAAACCGTGGATCTCGGCGACTGACAGCGTGTACAGGACCGAGGACTCCAAGAACGTGAGCAGGTCGGCGAAAGCGACGGGAATCTGAGCCCATCCATTCGGGACAATCGCCGCCGCGCCTGCGCCTGCGCCTGTGGTCGTGACAGCACCGAGATAGACCTTGTTGAGATAAGAGATGAGCTCTGCGGGAGACTTGCCAGGATGGACACGACGGAGACGCGCGACGTTCTCGGCTGCCAACGAGTACTGAGCCTCCAGCGCCTTGCTGAGGCCTGCTTTCACAACGGCCTGGGGATCGAACTTCTTCTCTCCTGCCACGAGTCGAGTTTGGCAGAGGGCTCCTCCCTGGTCTTCTGATTGCTCAAGCTCCCGACGAGCGGAGGTGAAAGATCTGCGATGCGAGCCCCGTCGCAGCGGGGCGAGCGTAGCTGACGACAGCCTGAACAGAGAGGTGTCGGCATAGGCGAGAGCAGCCGCGACAAAGCCGGGGCGCTCCAGCACTGCCAGATGGGTCGGGTCCGGCGGGCGAGACGCAGAGGTGTACGCGAGGAACCGGCGTTTACGTCCTGTAACGAGTCACTGGCTCGAACCTGGCGGATCTGGGCCTGTCGATCTAAAACTGACGGACATCGTTGACACGCCCCGACTCAGCCGAGAGGCGCAGCTACCCCGATAACTCCTGCGCTTCCTGAAGCGAACACGCAGGCATGGGACCGCCACCGCGCGGAAACTGTCGCGCGCAGGGACTACAGTCGGCCGGTGACCGCCGACACCCTGCCTTCCGCCACCCCTGATCTGCTGCGCGCCGACATGGTCGCAACGCTCAAGGAACGAGGCTCGATCCGCTCCCCGCAGGTCGAAGCGGCCTTCGCTGCGGTACCGCGTGAGAGGTTCGCGCCCGAGGCGCCGCTGGAGGCCGCCTACTCAGCCCAGGACGTGGTCGTCACCAAACGCGGCCCGAACGGCAGGGCGACGAGTTCGATCAGCGCGCCCTGGCTCCAGGCCGAGATGCTCGAAACCGCACAGCTCACCCCCGGCGCGAAAGTTCTCGAGGTTGGCAGCGGCGGTTACAACGCGGCACTCATCGCCGAGATCGTGGGCACGGACGGGCTGGTGGTCACAGTGGACATCGACCCGTTCGTCACCGGGCGAGCGGCCCGGTTCCTCGCTGAGACCGGCTACCCGCACGTGCAGGTCGTGCTGGGTGATGCCGAGCATGCCGCCGCCGAGCACGCTCCTGAGGGCGGCTTTGACGTCATCATCGTCACTGTCGGGGTCTGGGACATCCCGTGGGGGCCTCTGCTTGCCCCGGCCGGCCGGATGGTGGTGCCGCTGCGGTTCTCCACGGTCAGCCGGTCCTTCACCTTCGTCCGGAACGGTGACCACTTCGTCGGCTTGAACCCCACGGTGTGCGGATTCGTCGCGGCTCAGGGAGTCGGGGCGCTCCCGGATCAAGAGGCGATCCTAGCCGACGGTGCGGTGAGGCTGACGCTCGAAGAGGGCCCCGCCCTTGACATCGCCGCGCTCGACCAAGCCCTGACCGGCGCCCGTAGCGAGCTGTGGACCGGCGTCAGGGTCGGCCGGGGTGAGCCGTTCGACTCGATGCATCTGTGGATCGCGACCACCGATGATCGGTTCGGCATGATCTGGCAGGACCCGGACCGCGACTGCGGCATGGTCAAGGTGGCGATGCGCTGGTATTGCCCCGTGCTCATCACCGCCGACAGTTTCGCCTACCTCACGATCCGCGAACTGCCCCGGGCAGAGGAGGCGGCGGAGCCCCGGTGGGAGTTCGGCGTCTGCGGGTACGGGCCCGCCGGCGCCGAACTCGCCCACTATCTCCATGATCACGTTCGGGTGTGGGACCGCGACTGGCGAACCCACTCCGCTCCGACGTTCACCCTCTACCCCGCCGATGCTCTCCCGCCTGCCCCGGCGGTTGGCCGGATTTTCCGCAAGCGGCACACCCAACTGGTCATGACCTGGCAGTAGCCGCTGAGCAGACGCACTGGTCTTCTTGAAGGTTGAGACTTTTCTCGATACTTGGCATCTTTTCAGGGAAGGTGGCCCATGATCATTTGCTGGGTTTCAGTGGAATTGGGCCGAGCCGCGGTAGCTGGAACCTGGCCATGGTTCTTGGAACCAGCTGATGCGTGCTCCTGGGGAAGGCATTGACCTGGGCCGAGCTTGGTGTTCAGGTTCGGGTTTTGAGGGTTGGGCGGGTCCAGAGGGTGAGGTCGCTGCTGGTGGCGATTGCGAGAGCACGTCCGGAGGGGGAGAAGCCGGCGGCGCGGAAGGTGGAGTAGTTGGAGTGGAAGATGTGCCACCATCCCTGTCCTGGTGGGTCTTTGTAGATGTTTCCGCCTGCTGAGAGCAGGATGCGGTCGTTGGGCCATTCGGGGCTGACGATGTCCAGGGCCCAGCCGTCGGGTGTGGTGTGGTGGAGTCCGCCGCCGAAGAGGCCGGCGATGTGGATCTGGGTGCCGGCAATCGGCCCGAGGCCGGGGCAGGTCAAGTCGGCAGAGGTGTCAGGTGTGCTGGTGTCCGGGTCGGGATCACGGTCTCGGGCAATCTTCGTGCCGGTGATCGCGTCGAAGAGTCCATGGCCGTCTTGGGAGACGACCATGACGATTCTGGGGGGTGTGTCTAGTTAACGGCTCTGTCCCGTAATCGGTGGTAGCCATGCGTCACCGGTGCCAGGCTGGGGTGTGCTGGAGATCGACGCTCTTGCGGGTGTGGTGTTTTCGGGGTTGTCTGCCCTGGTCATCGAGGGTGTGGTGGACGAGGGCAATCTGATTCGGGTGGTGGCGCGGACTCGGGACGATCCCGTGCTGTGTCCGGTGTGCGCGACGCCGACCGGCCGGGTGCATGGGTTCTGCGGCCGGATGGTCGCGGACCTTCCCGTGGACGGCCGGCGGGTGGTGGTGTCGGTGCGGGTGCGGCGGATGGCCTGCCCGGTGTGGAGTTGCTCGCGGCGGACGTTCCGGGAGCAGGTGCCCGGGCTGCTGGAGCGCTACCAGCGCCGGACGAACCGACTCGCCGATCAGTTGGGCGCGGTGGTGAGAGAGCTCGCGGGCAGGGCGAGTGCCCGGTTGTCTCGGGCTTTGGGCGTGCAGGTGGCGCGGTCGACCGCGTTGCGGCTGCTCAGGCGGCTGCCGCTGCCTGCGGTCGGAGTGCCGCGGGTGCTGGGCGTCGATGACTTCGCGTTGAGACGCCGCCACCGGTACGCCACGATCCTCATTGACGCCGAGACGGGGACGCGGATCGACGTGCTGCCAGGTCGCGGCGCCGAGGTGCTGGAGGTGTGGCTGCGTGCTCATCCCGGCGTGGAGATCGTCTGCCGGGACGGTTCCCTCACCTATGGTGAGGCCGTCCGCCGGGCACTGCCCGACGCGGTGCAGGTCAGCGACAGGTGGCACCTGTGGCGGAACGTGTGCGACAAGACCCTGACCGAGGTCCGCTCCCATACCTCCTGCTGGGCGGCGGTCAACCCGCCCCGTCCCGGGGGCGTCCGCGAGCGGACCACCCGCGAGCGCCGGCATCAGGTTCACGACCTCCTCGGCAAGGGTGTTGGCCTGCTGGAATGCGCCCGCCGACTCGACGTGTCCCTGAACACCGTCAAACGCTACGCCCGCAGGAGCGAGCCCGAGGAAGTCCGCCGTGCTCCGCGCTACCGACA